>JAOZUK010000721.1 GCA_029938715.1 Bacteroidales bacterium
CGGGGACCGGATGATCTCCATGCTCAACATCAGTAATCTCCTTGATGGAGATGAGCTTGCTGATTTTACAGCCATGGGGGAGACCGGGAAAAGATCGGCTCCGAAGAAAAAGAAACCGGTAGCTGCTAAAAAAGTAGCGCCAAAAAAGAAAATGAAGATAGCGGAGTAAACTTTGATTTGGAATTGCCGAATTCTTGAGCCCGTTGATTTAATGTATTTTCGCCCGATCTCTTCGTTATACGAAAATCCTATTAAATCAACGGACTCATACGTGATACCGGATTCTGCAATTACTCCTCTTTTTGACTACGTAAAAGGTAGATGTGATGACACGAATAATGATCGTTGAAGACAATCCGGTAAATATGCGCATCATTGAAAACGGTATTGTCGGAAAAGACAAAGATATTGAAGTGGTTGCTGTTAACAACGCTTCGGAGGCAATCTTCTATTACCTCACCCAGCACTTTGATCTGGTCTTTCTTGATATTATGATGCCAAAGATCAGCGGCTATCATTTTCTCACCGTTATAGAAGAGAATATTAAGGCCGGGCATATCAAACAGAATGCAAACATTGTCGTCCAAACTGCTATTCAGGCCTTTGCGGAACTCACTGCCATTGCTGAAAAGGAAATTGTTCAGGATGTCCTGCGAAAGCCCATAACTATACAGCAGATTCATGAATGTATTGAAACATACTGTTAGTACCTTCAAGGGGACCATACAGAATACCCTCTTGTGGGGTGTTAGGAGAATAAAAGAGTGATTCGAGTACTTATATGTGATGATTCCGCGATGATGCGGCGGACACTGAAAAAGATCATAAGTGATGATCCTGCCCTTGAAGTGGCAGGAACAGCACGAGATGGGGATGATGCGGTGCTGAAGGCCCGTGATCTTATGCCCGATGTGGTGACCATGGATATTAATATGCCGGGCATGGATGGTATCACCGCCATGCAGTATATTATTGATGAAAATATTGCCCCGGTGCTGATGGTTTCGTCGCTCACCCAGGAGGGAGCAGAGACCACCTTTGAGGCATTGGCCCTTGGGGCCTTCGATTTTGTCGGTAAACCTGGTGGCACCGTCTCCATGGATATGTCTTCTGTGGCCAGGGAGATTGTGGAAAAACTTAAAGCCGCGTGTGGAAAGGGAACCAAAACACGATTGGCCAGAAAAAAGAGCCCCACACGAAAGAAAAGTGTCAGACCCCGAAGTCGCACTCGCACCACAAAGAGCACAAAAACTGCCGGGACAGGCAGAAGAAGTACAACACCAAGGAGAAGGACAGGGACGGCCTACAAGGCCGTTGCCATCGGTATCTCAACCGGCGGTCCTAAAACAATTTTTGATGTCCTCCCCTATCTACCTGTTGATTTGAATGCTGCGGTTTTTCTCACCCAGCATATGCCGCCAACCTTCACACGAACCTTTGCTCAACGTATTGATAAAAATTGTGCC
>JAOZUK010000261.1 GCA_029938715.1 Bacteroidales bacterium
TTCAATTTCTCCCTGATATCGAATCTATTGCGAGAGATAGAACTCTTCAAAGAAAATGAGATCCAGCACCTGACCACTCTTCAAACCAGATTCACAGAAAAAAAATTGAAGCTGTCAAAAACAGCATATGCAAAGGAGTTGGAACGGCTCTCCATTGACCTGAGTTGGAAATCATCGCAAATTGAAGGAAATACATATTCCTTATTAGAGACTGAAAGACTGTTGAAGGAGAAGGAAACAGCTGCAGGAAAAACAAAAGATGAGGCGATCATGCTCCTCAATCATAAAGACGCCATCGATTTCATCCTCAGTGATCCGAACTATCTCTTTCCTTTGGACCTGTTGAAGATTGAGAAATTGCATACCCTTCTAATGAATGGTCTTGGTATTGAATCAGGAATCAGGACAACTACAATAGGTATCACAGGTACAAATTACAAACCGTTGGAGTATGAACAATTAATTAGAAAGGCCCTGCGCGAAATGTGCACCCTTGTCAACCAGCACCCCGGCGTATTTGAAAAAGCATTCTTGCTGCTGGTGCTAATATCCTATATTCAGCCATTTATTGATGGTAATAAACGCACTGCAAGGATTCTATCCAATGCAGCACTTATTAATCGCGGGTATTGCCCCATCTCATTCAGAACCGTTGATACCCTGGATTTTAAGAAAGCACTGCTCCTGTTCTATGAACAGAACAACCTGACCGCAATTAAGAAAATCTTTATTGATCAGTATGATTTTGCGGTTAATACTTATTTCTAAGTTGTTAAAGCTTTGTTATGATCCCATGTTCTTTACCAGGTTCCCGAGCATACTGAGTACGTTTTCCACTGTCTTCTCACTTTCCACAGGGATCTTCAGGTATGTTTTGCCATCACGGTCATCTTTTTCAACAATCGTAGATACCAGTTTTTTTGTGGCTTCCGGATCGCTGAAGGTTTTGACCAGTCCCGTTATAAAACTGAGTCCGTTTTGAATCAGTTGTTCAGGATCCATTTCCTGATCAGGTTCTATTGTACCTTTCTCACCTGAAGAGACCTCAGGTTCTGCCTCCGGCTCGTCAAAAAGTGAAAGGGGCTCCGGACCAATCTCATCCGAGGTAAGCTCAGGTTCAATCACTCCTTTCAGATCCTTTTTCTCTGAGATTATCTCATCTTCATCAGCAAGCGATGGTTTCTCTTCAAGCGGCCGGTCAGGCACCATCTGTTCCACTGTACCCATCAGCTTTTTGAACTTGCTTTCTTCCAGAAAGATCACATCCTCCCCCTGATCGAGAATACCCTCGGCCAGTGAAGACTTAAATTTCAGAACTTCTGTCATTCGATGCTCTATGGTTCCTGCAGAGACCATGTTGATCACCGACACCTTCTTTTTCTGTCCCATTCTGTGTATCCTTCCAATGCGTTGTTCCAGCACGGCAGGGTTCCAGGGGATGTCAAGATTCACCATATAGGAGGCCGATTGCAGGTTGAGTCCGGTTCCGCCGGCATCTGTAGAAAGAAACACCCTGATATCCGGATCTTTGTTGAATCCGGTAAAAAGTTCTTGCCTTTTTACGCTTGGAATCCCACCGTGCAGATATTTATATCCAATCCCCTGTTTATCAAGCTCCATGGCTACAATCCGGGTCATTCTTTCCCACTGGCTGAACACCACCAATTTCTCATCTCCTTCGGTAATGATCTCCTGAACGATACTCATCAGTTCATCGATCTTGGTATCATGCCTGGACTCCTGGTCAAGGATGAAGCTGCTGTCGCAAACCATCCTCATCATATTCAGGTTTATCAGTAAGCGCTGCCTGTCTTTCTCAGGGAGAAAACCAAGTCTTCTCCACTTGTGTACCAGTTTTGCCACCACAGATTTAAATTCGTCATGAAGCTCAAACTGCTTTTCAGTCATGGGTACAAGCAACATCTTATCCATTCGCTCAGGAAGCTCAGTCAATACGTCTGCTTTTTTCCGTCTTAACATCATGGTTGACAAGCGGTCTCCAATGGCATTAAGGTCTTTGTAACCCGTAATCTTTCCTGATTCCGACTTGACCTGATGCTTTTCCATAAACTCATGATAGGGACCGAGAATGAAAGGATCCAGAAACTGCACGACGGAATAGAGCTCTTCCAGTCTGTTTTCCAGGGGAGTCCCGGTCAGAACCAGTGCATATGTGGAGGGAATTCGTTTGAGGTTCCTTGCGGTCTTGGTAAGGAAATTCTTAATACGCTGGGCTTCGTCGAGGATAATCAAATCAGGAAATGTGGCAGATATCTCTTTTGCATCATTGCTTGCGGTATGATATGAAACGATCTTATAGAACTCCTGACCCCGGTATTGTTCTTCTCTTTTATGAGGCAGCCCCTCAATCACCCTGACGCTGCTGCCTGAAAACTTCTCAATCTCGCTTTTCCACTGGTATTTCAGGGAGGTAGGACAAATGATGAGCACCTTTATGATCCCGAACTCCTTCCTTAATAGTTCTGCAGCGCCTATTCCCTGGATGGTTTTGCCCAGTCCCATATCATCGGCCAGCAGGCATCGTCCCGCCTTTGCGGAAAACCTGATCCCCTCCTCCTGGTAAGGATAGAGCTTGGCTTTCACCAGCTCATCGAATACCGGTGCTCCATTCCCCCCATAGCGTTTATCAATGTGGCGGGTCCGCTCAGCTTTGTCCCGTATATCCAACACATAATCCAATGCATCGGGGTAGCATCTGAAAGAGGAGGAGATCTCCCGGCCCTCCTTGCGAATCGTGTCGAACAGGGCGTAGTGATCCGGTAACAAAGCATGATCCTCATTAAAATATTTATCCCTGAGCTGTTCGAATTCACTCTTTTGTTCCCTGCCAATTCTTAGCCGTATTTTTCTTTCACCCCTGTAATCAAGGTAAATGGAGGAGTAATCAGGCTCGTGGTTCTTGTCAAGTATCGCTTTCAGGTCAGGTTTTGTCCGTATCCAGTGAAGTACAGCTTCAATATGTTTACAGGTTCCCAAGCGGTTGGTCTTAAAATCGAAACAGGTACAGAAGTTGCGGGTATCATCATTGCTTCTGATCGACACCGAATAAGAGCTTTTCCTGTCTGGATTTCGTACGATGTACTCCGAAAACACCTCCTGGGTTCCTATTCTTTCAACAATCAACGGATGTTGCATTGCATACTTTTTCCTGAGTGCGAATTGCCACTCCCCCAGCGTAAGATTTTCAGGCCTCCTATAATATGAAACCTTCTCATAGACTGCGTTGACTTTATTTAGATCCATAATAAGATTGTGTTTTGGTCCTTGGTTTGTCGCAAGGTTAATAACAAATAAGGCACTTTGTGAAAGTGTATATGATCTCTATTCGTTTCAAATATCCTTTCTTGTGAAGGCATTATTATTGGTGAAGGTTCTATTCCTCTATGCAATGCTTTACCACTATATTGAAAAACAAAACTACCTTTTTTTTCATTCCATTCTACTGTACCTAATGCTTCATCATACAACTTCACTTCTACGATCATAGCGATTTAATTTTCTTAGATGCTCTTTTTCTTTCTGCTTTTAATTTTGCTTTTTCAAATTTCAACTTCAACTCTAAATTTTCCCCCACTCTAAATACTGATTCTAAGTCTTTAATTCTATTTAATCTCACTAGTATTCTGATTAAACTTTCGACCGTTGTAGAGTTCCCTTGTTCTATCAGGCTAATTGTTGAAACACTTAAACCAACCTCCTCGCTCATATCTTTTTGAGTAAGATTATGCTGTAATCTAATTTTTTTAAGCCCTTTGCCTATTTCTTCTAAGATTTCCTGCTCTGTTAAAAACAACCAACTATCCATAATTTTAGTATTTTAACTACTACAATATAAGTATTTATATACGCTTTATGTCATTATCTATTAATATATCATAAGTTATAAGTGTTCAATCCTCATTATATCCAACTTCTGAAGTGCTCCGTTTTAAAATGAAAACTTAGATCCTCTTCTGTCTTAATTTTGACACCTTCTTACAAATTCTTGATTTCTGTTTGTACTCTCTCCCGGTATCTACACCTATGCCCGAACCGAAGTGTGCAGCGCTGTAGTTCAGAACGCCAGGCTTCAACCTCATCGCAAAGAGGAAATCACCACCTGGTTTAATGATCTGTAAACCATCATTTCAAAGAGCAATGAAGAAGAGGATATCGCAGAGGATGTAGCCGCTCCAGGTAGTAAAGGGGTCTTACGCACAGTTTAGATATTCTATCAAGAGATGAACTTGAATGAAATTCAGTAGATTTGCGTACATAAGGATGAAAGAACTTTTTATACAATAACAGAATGACAAGTATGAATGATATCAGATGGGAACAGCGGTTTTCAAATTTTAATAAAGCGTTAAAGAAACTCTCTGAAGCGATTGGCTATGTCAAAAACAAACCGAAAGAAAAGGTGCTTGATGAAATCCTTAAAGAAGGAATCATTCAACGTTTTGAGTATACTCATGAATTGGCGTGGAATGTCATGAAAGACTTTTTACTGGAAATAGGTGATGTGACATTATATGGTTCGAAGGATGCGACCAGAGAAGCATTTAAAACTGAACTTATCAAAGATGGAGATGTATGGATGGAAATGATAAAAAGCCGCAATAAAACATCACATACTTATAATGAAGAAATTGCTCAAGAGATCTATTTGAAAATTCTTAACGAATATCATTCAGCATTTATACAGTTTCAGGAAGTAATGGAGGGAAAGAAATCAGGTGAACAACATAGCCTGTTAAATGAAGACTAATGTTCGGACTAAAAGATATACATATCAAGGTCATTCAATCCGTATTCAGCAATTACAGTAATGTTGAAGAAGCTGTATTATATGGTTCACGTGCTAAAGGTAATTGGCGTACCGGTTCGGATATTGACCTTACCCTGGTTGGAGAGGGCTTGAGTCTGAGTACGCTTTTAAAAATAGAAAACGAGATTGATGACCTGCTGTTGCCCTACAAAGTTGATCTTTCCATATTCGATAAAATTGAAGATCCTGATTTAACAGAACATATCAACAGGGTGGGCACTGTTTTCTACAACAAAGAACAGATCAGTTATTCGCCACAATCAGATTAAACAACTCTTCTGAGGATATTTTTGCAGACTGGTCCGTGTCGGCCAGAAGTCTATCGGCCAGATCGCGTTTTTCGTGGTGCATTTTCACAA
>JAOZUK010000083.1 GCA_029938715.1 Bacteroidales bacterium
AGTACCACATTAAACTGAGCGAGAACAAGTATCAGATTTCTACAGAAGCTTTTATACTGGATAACACAAGTAGTTTCGGGGTTTACATGCAAAACAATACCCTGCTCTACTATCCAGGTAATCAGAATGCTGAAGAACTATCCGTCACGCGTAAGGATGAGCAGGCCATCAGAATGGAGATAGGGGAGTGGAGCAATAGTAGAAATTGGATCCTTAATTCTCGGGGGGAGTACCAGTTTATAGTGGCAGGACTCAAACCCAATTCAACATATACCTTAATCGTGAACGGGAATGAAAAGCAAAGCTATACCGCGAGTGCATCAGGGAGTATAAATTTTGAATTTCAGTGTGATGTTCCAACATCCTTTAGTATCAGTGAGTAGTATCCATAAAGCATCAGGAAGTATTTTATAATGAAGAGGTTTATTTTGCTCATATATGTTTTTTGTCTGTTGCTGCAGACTCAGGCTTTCGCAAAAATTGCAATGCCTGTAACCTTTGGCGATGGGATGGTATTGCAGCGAGAGATGCCGGTTCGCATATTCGGCGGGGCACCGGAGGGTGCATCGGTCACTGTTAGCTTGAACGGCCAGCAGCAAACAACGGCTTCTCACAATGGAAGTTGGATGGTAATGCTCGAGGCAATGCCCGCAGGCGGCCCCTATGAATTGCATGTCTCCGGAGACGGCGAAAAGCTCATTTTTAAAGACGTCATGCTGGGTGAAGTCTGGTTGGCCGGAGGACAATCAAACATGGCCCAGGCACTGCTGAGCCAAATTGATTTCGAAAACTATCTGCCCGTGGAAGAGAATCCTGAGTTAAGATTTATTCATATTCCCTTGACCGAGTTTGGCGAGATGGACAGAACAGGAGTGGAGTGGAACTATTTTGATCAGGAGTCGGTGAAAACCTTCTCTGCAGTCGCATTTTTCTTCGCTACTGAATTACAAAAGCGTTTAGGGGTGACAGTGGGTATCATAGGAAGCTATCGGGGTGCTACCTGGAATGAGAATTGGATGACGCCTGAGTCTATCAAAAATGAACCTGAATTAAAGTACTTATTCGAAAATTATGATAAAGCGTATGCAAAATTCAAAGATGAGGCAGCGTACGAGGAGGCTTATCAGCAGTACCTGAGTGACTTAAGTGAGTGGAAAGATAAAGGTGGCTGGTCTTTTGGGATGGTCCCATTTGCACCCCTTGGGCCCAAAGCCTATCAGCGACCATCGGGTTTGTACAATACCATGATCAAGCCACTGCAGCCCTACTCCATCAGGGGCTGTATCTGGTACCAGGGTGAAGGAAATGCAGCACGTCATAAAGAATTCAGGACCCTGTTTCCAGCCTTTGTGGAAGGATGGAGGCAAAGCTGGCTGAATCCGGAAATGCCATTCTATTTTGTGCAGCTTCCCGGATTTGGAAAGGGGCTCGACTGGCCGCAGTTCAGGCAAGCTCAATTGGATTGTTCTCAGCAGATTGATCATTGTGGCATGGTTGTTTCAGAAGGCTGCAATGATGAGGATGACATACACCCCAGAGTGAAAAAACCCATTGGAGACCGCCTTGCCATAGCAGTATCCGCAGAGGTGTATGGGCAGAACCACATCCCTTATGGACCAATTCTTAAGTCCGTGGAATTTCAAAATGGCAAAGCGAAAATTAGTTTCGATTACAGTGGCAGCGGACTGGTGTTGTGTTCGGATGATACCGCTTCCTTTGAGATTGCAGGTGCCGATAAGGTCTATAAGAAAGCCCGCGTACGTGTAAAAAAGGATGTGTTGGTGCTTTCGAATAATAAGATTAAGCAGCCGATCTACGTGAGATATGCCTACAGTCCAAATCCTGAGATGGTCCTGTTTAACCGGGAGGGACTTCCGGCAACACCCTTTACATCAGAATAATGAAGAAAATAAAAGAAAACAACCGTCGCGATTTTATCAAAACACTTTCACTTGCAACAGGAGTTATGGCTCTTTCGGGAAGCATGGTGGGTTGTAAAGAAAATGTAGATATGGACTATAGCAGGGTATCACAACTCAAAAAGCCTGTAGCTATTGCCATGTGGGATTTTAGCTGGATTTTGCGACATCATAAGTTTGGAGAGTTTGAAGATTGGGATCAGGTTTTGCAAGGCCTTGCAGAACGAGGATACAACGCCATACGAATGGATGCCATGCCTCAGTTTGTGGCGGCAGATACTGACGGCACCATTAGAGAGGAGTTTAGAAGTCACAAAACTTCCTGGACACCCGCCCTGTGGGGCAATCAATACAGCATGACCTTTCGACCACGTGAAGCGCTTCTGGAATTTCTACCCAAGTGCGAAAAATATGGGATTAAAGTGGGACTGGCCTCATGGTTTCTGCGTCATGGCACGGACAGAAGTCAGATATTCAACGAAAAAGATGCAGTTTACAGAGCCTGGGATGAAACATTAGGCTTTTTGGAATCTCATGATTTACTCAAAAATGTATTGTATGTGGATCTGCTCAATGAATACCCTTACTGGCATGGATATGACTGGCTTAAAAGTGAATTAAACAAGCGTTCGGATATTGAAAAATTCAGGCTTGATAATCCTGATGCGCATATACCAGATGGGGGAGAGGACAAGAAACAGCGCATAGAAGAAGGTATTGCTATTGATAATCCGCTGGAAGTTCAGTTTTACAACCAATTTGCAGGGGACCTGCTGAAAGGTCTCAAAGCAAAATACCCTGAATTGGACTTTTTTGTTTCCTTTTCCCAAATGGATCTGGACAAAATGGACTTATCCAATTGCGATGCTCTGGACTACCATCTCTGGTTTGAATATTTCATTAAAGTACCTGAGATTGGTCAAATACATGCACTTGATGCGACTCTCGACCACAGGAATGCTTCTGCCACGATAAATAAGGTATGGACAAGAAACAAGTCCCAATTGATTGAGACGATGAACGGTAGCATTGCAAAAACTGCAAGAATTGCCAGAGAGCACAATATCGTGTGCGGAAATACCGAAGGATGGGGATCTGTTAACTGGTACGATCATCCTGAACTGGGCTGGGATTGGATTAAGGAATGTGCCGAGATCAGTGTGGATGCATGTTTAAAACATGATAATTACAAATTCATTTGTACCTCCAATTTTACACATCCTCAATTTAAGGGAATGTGGGATGATATTGCCTGGCACAGGGCAATTACAGGAAAAATTAAACGGGGATGAGGAAGCTCACATTATCATTGATTATTAAGTAGAATAACCAGGGCGAGTTACAATACAGAATTGAATATTATGGAAGGAAGAGTAATGGTAAAATACATCAGGACGATCTTGCTATTGGTAAGCATGTTGTCTTTCCTATCGTGCCAGTTCAGGTCAGACGTCACCAATACCCTCCCTCAAGGATGGGTAGAGCAATGGCAGGATCCATCGGCGATTCTAAGACCACTCCAAATTGTTCATGGCATGGATCTCAGCAATCAGGCAAGCTATCTGAGGGATTCCTGTGGTCTTGGGGGAGTGGTGTGCAATGTGGGGGGAGAGAACTATCTCAATTCAGATGATGAATGGAGCCAATTTGTGAAGGGTGTTCGCTCCGTGCGAGAAAACAATTTGAGGGTGTGGATTTATGATGAAACAGGTTATCCAAGTCTTTCCGCTGGAGGAGGGGTTTTGCAGGGACATCCTGATTTTGAATCATTGGAAATGGTCTATGACAAGGGGAGTACCCCTCTGTTTTATAAAAGGCCGTCCTATGAATTCACCCATGCCTGTAATAATTTTTTTGAGGCCCGACGTTATCCTAATCCACTTGATCCCAGGGCAACTGGACGTTTCATTAATCTAACTCATGAGGCTTATTTAGAACATCTTGGACCAGAATTATATGGGGAAGTCGAAGCATTTTTTACAGATGAGCCTTCTCTGTTGGCTGTAAATTTAGGTCAACTAAGTGAGGATGTCAGAAATGGCGTTAAAGTACGGGACTCAATTGATACCTCAAAGAGGCCTTTGCCAGCAATCCCATGGGTAGAAGGATTGTCTGAAAAGTACAGAGCAAAATACAATGAAGATCTGACTCCTCATTTGCAGTCTTTATTTGAAGGTGCTTCCCCAGAAGACAAAGAGATACGCCAAAAATACTGGTCCTTGATCGGAGATATTTTTGCGGCAGCATACCATGAACCCATTCAGAATTGGTGTAACACCACTCGATTAGCGAATCAAAATAATGGGCCAGTTTCATCGGGCCATGGCTTGAGAGAAGAGAGTCTATTAATGCATGTTCCCTTAGAGGGTAATAAGTTACAGGCTCTTGCAGGCTTAGATATCCCCGGGCTTGACTATTTGAATTCTGATCCGAAATCCTGGACGAACATAGAGGAGGAATTTTTAGGAGGTTGGCAAGCTGCTGTTTTACCTACTTCTGTTGCTCAATTAACAGGGAAACGTTTGGTACTGTGCGAAATGGGCGACTTCTTACAAACGCTATCAGGGGAAGATCCAGCCACATTGCAGGAGATGCAATCCAGCACGGCTTGGCAAATGGCCTGGGGAGTAACAGAGTTTGCGTTGTATTATAGAATTTCCTACGGCGAAGAATTTCCTTTCAGGAGTGAGTCCACACATAAAGCATATTGTGATTTTGTAGGACGTATAAACTCGATCGTCAGAGATGCAAAACCTGAAAAAGCTACGCTTCTTTACTATCCGATTTACGATATGCAGCGAGAGTATCAGCCCACAGCATCTCCAGCTGACTTCAAAACACAGAATGAAAAAGTGGAGCTGATAGAAAATTCTTTCAATCAATTGGGGATTTCACTTTCAAAGGCTCAAATCCCCTTTGTTTTAATTGATTATTTATTTCTCGGGAAAGCAAGAATCACAAGCAAAGGAACTATCTCCATAGGAGCAAATGAATATAGCTCACTTGCAATTCCCCAGGGGGTAATACTTCCTCCCAATATTGAAGTGCTGGTTGAAAAGATGAAAGTAAATGGGATTAAGGTGTTAGAGGCAGATCACAATCAATCTGTGGATGAACTCATTACAGGACTTAGCTCGCTTGAGAAAATAGTTCCTGAGCGAAACGAAATAGCATACGGTAAATTTTCTCGTTCGGGACATGATATCCATTTGTTAGTGAATTCAGGAACGGAAGTCTATAAGGGGCAACTTACCGTCCTGCAGAAAGGAAACTGGTCTGTGATGGATCCACAAACAGGTAAAATTGCGCAGATAAAATCCACAATCATTAATGACAGGAATGCACTACCTGTAGATTTGGAGCCAAATCAAACACTAATTTTTGTTTCCAACTAATATGGCAAAGCAAATGGGCCTGACTGCCGGGATTAAAATAAATGTTGAAGAACTATTAGTAGCCTGCCAAAACTACGATTTGGATTTAAACTTACCGATCAAACATAATGCAGGTAAATATGAGTTTACTATTATAATAATCTGATATGGAATCACAAATACGGGTATTCAGGATTAATTTGTTTGTGCTGTTTTTTAGCTTATCATTCGCACTTATCAGCACGGGCAGCTTATATGGGCAGGAATCCAATATACAAATCACATCACTTACATGTGAATACCAGAAGAATCCTTTGGGTATCGACATGGGCAAGCCCAGGTTGAGCTGGAAGCTTGAATCGGGTCAGCGTGGTCAGAAACAAAGCGCCTATCGCCTTCTTGTTGCAAGTTCGGAACAGAACCTGAACAAAAACATCGGAGATCTTTGGGATAGCGGCAGGGTGCCATCGGATCAATCCCTGAATGTTGAATATGAAGGCAAGCCGTTGAAGTCCCGCCAGCACTATTTCTGGAAGGTGAGGGTTTGGGATAAGGAGGGACAGGTCTCAGCATGGTCGGAACCGGCCAGTTGGTCCATGGGTATACTTCATGCTTCAGAGTGGAAGGGCCAGTGGATCGGTGGGAGAAATGAGACGGCACTATCCGACATGGGGCAGGGATTTCGCTCCCTCAATGCAAGTACTGCGAATACCACCAATTGGGTGCAGATAGACCTGGGGACAGAAGAGTCGATGAAAACGCTTCTGATTTACACGATCAAGAAATTCCAGGAGAGACCTAATGTAACAGGCAACCATGGATTTCCGGTCCGATTCTACATCGAAGTAGCAGATAATCCGGAGATGAAGAATGCGAAACGTGTGGTTGACTTCTCTCAGGAAGATTATGTCCCTCCGACGCATCCCAAATTCCGTCTATTCTTTGATTTTAAGGGTGTGAAGGGACGTTATTTAAGGATGACGGCAACAAAACTGCCTGCCGATGAGAAGGGGAATTACTGGTTCGGGATGAGAGAGATGCAGCTATTGTCTCCTGCCGGCCGCAATGTGGCAGCATCCAAAAAGGTAAGCGCTTCTGAAAGTGTGGAAACTGATGAGTGGGGTGTACAAAATCTGACCTCCTATTTTGAAACAGAAGGATCAAAGGCACTGATGTTGCGGAAAGAGGTTAATGTTGAAAAGAAGCCGGTTCGTGCCACAGCCTATATGTGTGGCCTGGGCATAAGTGAACTCTATATTAATGGCAGTAAACCAGACGATCATAAGCTGGATCCGGCCGACACAGACTACCGCAAACGGGTGATGTATGTAGTACATGATGTGACAGAGGCTTTTGTAAAGGGTAAAAACGCGCTTGCCGTATTACTGGGGAACGGATGGTATGATATTAATTTCCGGGATACCTGGGATTTCTCCGGTGCCAGCTGGATTGGTCCCAAAAAACTTCTACTGCAGATTGAACTGGAATTTGCAGATGGGACGAAACAGACCATTGTATCAGATCCGGACTGGAAATGCTCAAGCGGAGAAATTGTCTACAACAGCCTGCGTGGAGGGGAAAGCATAGATAAGCGGAAGACCCAGACCGGTTGGAAACAGCTTGGATTCAACGACAGGGACTGGAAACCTGTGGTGCCACTCATCGCTCCTCAAGGTCCTCTTGAATCGCAGAAACATGTGCCGATAAGGGTAATAAAGGAAGTCAGGCCGGTAAAGATCCTTGAGCCTTCCCCCGGAATATATGTCTATGATATGGGACAGAACTTCTCCGGATGGGTGAAATACAAGGCTTCCGGTAAAAGTGGTCAGAAGCTCCAGTTAAGTTTTGCTGAAGAGCTTAACCCGGAAGGAATGATAGACCAGTTTCACTGGAGCTCGAGCTATATCTACGGGCGCTATCAGACAGGCGAGCTGATTCTCAGTGGGAAAAAGAGTGATCTTTACGAGCCACACTTCACCTATTATGGTTTTCAATATGTTCAGGTGGAGGGACTGGAAAAAAAACCATCACTGGACGACATGGTTGGGGTGATGGTACATACAGATCCTAAACAGCTTGGTGATTTTGTCTGCTCCAATGAAAAGTTTAACCGCTTACATGCCGTTATAACCCATTCCCTGTTGAACTATGTGCATCATCGTCCGCGTGATCCTGCGCGTGAACGGCTGGGGTGGACCGAGGATTCATGGCAACTTTCAGAACCATCCTACTACAATTTTGACATGGCCCTGAATGACAGGTTCTGGTTCAGAGACATGAAAGACGGCCAGGAATACACCGGACACGTGCCTCCTGTATGCCCTACCCCCAACTGGGGTAACTGGGGGCAGCCCGAATGCATGTCCTGTCCCTGGTGGGGGGGTGCCATGACCTACGGTCCCTGGTTTCTTTATCAGTTTAGGGGCGACAGGGCCCTTCTTGAAGAGCTCTATCCACATATGAAGGCCAGCTTGGATTTCATCCATGGAACTTCTGAGGATTATATAGTTGACTGGGGATTGGGGGATTGGGGCTCTATCCCGTTGGAGAGTACCCCGAAAAATCAGGCCAATACAGCTGCTTTTTACTATCTCACCACCATAGTTGCTCAGGTTGCTGAGCTTCTGGGCAAGAGCGAAGATGCAGGGGAATACAATAGTCTGGCAAACGCCATTCGTGATTCATTTAACCAGAAATTCCTTGATGTTGAAACAGGTAGTTACGGGGTGAATACCCAGACGGCTTATGCCCTTCCTTTGTTGCTGGGAATGGTGCCGGATGAACATATAGCGAAAGTTCAGCAGCATCTCAGGGATGAGGTCATGAGGGCAAATGGACACCTGAATACAGGTTTTGTAGGTACCCAGGCCTTGATGAAGGTGCTCAGTGACTTCGATCCTGAACTGGTATATTCCATTGCCAACCAGGAGGATGAGCCAAGCTGGTGGGGAATGATTAAAGATGGACGCACCACCATACCCGAATTCTGGGATGGCATTGGGGTTCAGAATATCGTTTCACTGGGTGGTCCCTGTGAAAACTGGTTCTATTACGGATTGGCCGGCATTCGTCCGGATGAGGCGCACCCTGGATTCAAACATTTCGCTATCAAGCCCTTGTTTGTGAATGACATCAGCTGGGTGAAGGCACACCATGACTCTCCTTATGGGCGCATTGCTGTGGAATGGAAAAAGAAGGGTGGAAAATATGAAGTTGATGTCACTGTCCCGTCAAATACCACCGCAACGGTTTACCTTCCGGGTAGAAATATCACCGAAGGCGGATTGCCTGCCGACAAGGTAGAAGGGATCACCTTTTTAGGGATGGAAAAGGACCGGGCTGTATTCAAACTGAACTCTGGCAGCTATCAATTCCTGTCTGACTCCGAAAAGTGAAAACTAAGGGGTTTATTTTATTAAGATTTGAAACACTGGCAAATGGATGATATAAGAATAAATAGAATAAAAGAAGTGTTATTGATAGCGTTAATCTCTTTTGGAATTGGACAACACATTAGCGCGCAAATATTCCCGGTATATTTTGCCGATGTTATCAAGGAAGGTAATAAGGAAATACTTCATTTTGAGTGGCGACCAGATTCTGAAGCATATGATAAAGCCATAATTACCGATGCCGATGGCATTACCTTAGGGGAAGTAGACTACCCTAAAAACACATTCAACATTCAAAACCTGGGAGCGCACAAGCAAATGTTTATAACTGCGGTGGGTACAGATAGTGAAGTGTCTGATCCTGTACGTGTTGAACTGGATAAAGACTATAGTGCCTTGTATATCCAGGGTTCTGCGATGGATCAAATCATTGTGGATAAGCAGACAGGCGGAAATGCAGTATTAATCAAGTCTGACAGTGGCAATGAGTTTATTGCAAAAGGTGTCAATTTCTGTGGCATTCGTTTGGGTGACCATGATACATTTGAACCCGATATCATAGCTACGCAGGTTCATGTCAATCGAATACAATCTTTAGAAAATCCCACTACTTTTTTAGCACATGATCTCAAAGTGGGTGATACGATCCGATTTTACGATCCTTATCGCACAGAGACTCTTATGAGAACTTTGAAAAGCAATGGGTATAACATGGTGCGTGTTTTTGTAAAAACAGGCGAAAGAGGGTCAGCTTTCACCAATATCAGGGGGATGTCAGGACCCAGTGATACTGAAGGCCTTTACGCACCCTACATGGATAATTTTATTGACTTCCTGATCCGTGCTAAAAGGTATGGAATATATGTGATGCCCTGCTTCACAGAAAATGAAATGATGGACAATGCTTACTTCAGAAATATATCTCAAGGGGCGAGTGGTCAGGCCATTCTTTTTTCGGAAGATGGAATTAAAGCCAAGCAACATTATATTGAGTTGTTCCTGAAATATATCAAGGAAGTAAATCCTGAACTTATCCATACCTTATTTGCACTAACCATGCAAAATGAGTTTGCATTCCATAGCTACGAAGCTCCCTTTAATCAGTTGTCAGGCTCTTACACTTTCCTTGATGGGAATGCATATAATATGACAGATGATGACCAGAGGCGTGCTCTCGCCAATGCCGCCATTCAGAATTATTATGCCGCAATGAAGGAGACAATTAAAACTCATGCCCCTGGATTACTAATGGGCGAAGGAACCTTTGCCATGGGTGCCGTAGGCAAAACTTATGATAATTCTAAAGGTATTCGTGCAATTATCGGAAATAGTGATTTACGATTCCCAATGACTGCTGTTGAGTTGCTTAATACAGATTTAGATTTCCTGGATTTCCATATATACAGATGGGGAGTAAGCGGTAACGGAGCAGATGTGTTTAACCACTTTGCCGATAACATGAAAATCTTTACCCCCGAATGTAAGAATCTGATGCAGAGCAAGCCTGTTATTATGGGTGAGTATGGCTCGTTTAAGGAAAATGAACCAACCATAGATGCAGCTCTTACTTTTACAAAGGAGCTACAAGAGGCTGCTTTGGAATATGGATTTAAAGGAAGCTGTTACTGGACCATTAATACATTTGAACAAACCAGGTTGTGGAACCTGATGTGGGAGGACGGAGCGATGATGGAAGCTTCCGATTTAAATTTTTCACGGGCAATTACCGATGATGTTCTACTGGAATTTGATGCTATTGCCTCCGCCGATGGTTCCGATTTCTATATTAAACCACCGCTTGGAGACTCACATCAGGACGATTATTTTCAATTGTGGCTAAAATTTGAAGAGGGTAATATCATCCTGTTCAACGAAGACTACCCTGCACCTGCCGGATTGGTTGTAACGGATGCTTATGCCCTGAATCAAAGTTATAACTTCAGGATATATATGGATTCGAGCTCAATGACGCAGAATATCGTGTACAAAAGGGACTCGGAAACAGCATGGACTGTTTTATTTGATGAGGTGTCCTGGGCTTATGGCTATACGCCGGTTGGCCGGATCGTATTACCACAGGATAATCTCTCTCTTTCTAATATCAAAACAAGTGATATCTATTCGCTTGCCTTCATGGTAAATGATGGTGAAAATACAACAGAGGGAGCATCTGTTATTCTGGATGGAGATACGCTCACCACCAATGCTTTGGGAAATGTGATCTTTTCCAACAAAACCATCGGAACATACAACTACACGATAACAGCCAATGGTTTTGGGCAAACAAGCAGTAGCATATTTGTTGATGGCAATATCTCTGAGACAGTTTCACTTGATGTCAACTCAAACTATTCATTTTCGCCAATGACAGAAGATTTTGTTTTAGAATTTGATGCGATAGCTTCTGCCAACTGGTCTGATTTTTACATTAAACCCCCAAAGGGAGACGCTCACCAGGATGATTTCTTTCAGATGAGATTATTATTTGGAGGGGGAGACATTACGCTTTTCAATGGCGATTTCCAATCAGGATTAATTGCTGATGGAGCTTATGCTATAGATCAGGCATATAACTTCAGGATATACATGGATTCAAGCTCAATGACACAAACAGTACTGTACAAAAAAGATACAGACAGGGAGTGGACGGTTTTGTTTGATGATGTTGGTTGGGCTTATGGTTATACTCCTGTTGGCAGAATAGTTTTACCTCAAAACAATCTCTCACTCTTCAATATTAAAACAAGTAAGGTTCACGCTGTTTCTTTTGAAATAAATGATAGAACAGATCCCCTGGCAGGGGCATCTGTTATTTTGGATGGAGACACACTCACCACCGATACCACGGGGAGTGTGTTATTTCCTCACAAAGTTTTTGGAACATACAACTATACAATCATTGCCGAAGGATTTGAAAATACTGAAGGTCGTGTAACTGTTTATAATGATCACATCTCCAAAACAGTCTCTTTAAGTGAAATCACCCGGTATGATTTCACACCGATGACAACTGCTTTCCTCCTGGAATTTGATGCTATGCCTATCGTCAATGGTTCCGATATCTTCATAAAACCGCCGCTGGGAGACCCGCATCAGGACGATTATTTTCAAACATGGTTGAAATTTGAAGATGGTAATATCATCTTATTTAACGGAGACTATCAACCACCTGATGGATTAGTTGCTCCAGGCGGGTATGAATTATTCCAGAAATATAATTTCAGAATATACATGTATCCCGGTCAGATGAGGCTGACTGTCATGTATAAAGCGGATACAGAAGCGGAGTGGGCCGACTTGTTTGAGGATAAAATCTGGTCCTATGGATATACTCCGGTCGGGAGGATTTTCTTACCCGAAGGGGGACTGGAAATTACGGGTATCACCGTAACACTTATTGATGAGCAGACATCCATTGAAGCCGGAACGGTGCATGAAATGGAAGCGATTGAAATATATCCAAATCCTGTAGAAGAGGAGTTTCATATTTCATCTGTATCTGAAATAGAATCGATCAAAGTATTCTCGGTAAGCGGAAGCTTGGTGATAGATAGCGCATCTACCAATGGGAAAGAGACTTCTGTAAATACTTCAGCTCTTGAAAGTGGGATGTATTTTCTTCAGGTTGGTACAAAAAGCGGAGTGGTGGTAAAACAGTTCGTAAAGAAATAATGAATACAAAAATAATGAAAAAAGCACTTATACTGCTGACATTCTTAGCAGTGCATATTTGCAGCAATGCTCAGGTGTTTCCTGTATATTTTGCTGATGTTCTCGAAGAAGATGGTAAGGAAATCCTGCATTTTGAGTGGCGACCGGATTATATATCTTATGACAAAGCTGTCATTACGGATCATAAGGGTGAATTGGTGGCTGAGCTCAAGTACCCCAGGCATAGTTACGACATTAGCCAGCTACAGGGACATCGTGTCCTGTTTATCACCGCTGAAGACAGAAAGGGTGAAAAGTCGGAACCGGTACAGGTTGACCTCCATAAAGATTACAGTAGTTTGTATGCTTCCGGACCTGCTGAACAAATAATTATTAAAAAACAAAGCGGTGAAAATGCCAGATTTGTTGGTGCTCAGAGTGGAAAGGAATTTATAGCAAAGGGAGTGAATTATTGTAGTATTCGTTTAGCCGATCATGACTCTTTTGAACCGGATATAATTGCCACCCAGGCCCATGTAGAACGTGTCAAACGTGTAAATAATAATCCTGCTTCTGCCCTTGTGCACGAGGTAAGGGTGGGAGACCGGATTCAGTTTTACGATTCCCATCGTTCCGAAACCCTGATGAGAATCCTGAAATCCAATGGGTATAACCTGGTGCGCGTTTTTGTAAAACCAGGAGGGAGA
Organism: Bacteroidales bacterium; assembly: GCA_029938715.1. Lineage (GTDB taxonomy): Bacteria > Bacteroidota > Bacteroidia > Bacteroidales. Next base: position 13,044 of record JAOZUK010000083.1, read on the forward strand.
GGTTCTAAGATAACAAATATCAGAGGTTTGTCAGGACCGGCAGACACAAAAGGGCTCTCTGTTGCCTATATGGATAATTTTGTTGATTTCCTGATCCGTGCCCAAAAATATGGCATCTATGTGATGCCTTGTTTTACCGAAAACGAAATGGTGGATAATGACTATTTCAAAGCATTGTCTAAAGGGGCCACCAAGCAGGGAATCCTTTTTTCGGAAGATGGCATCAGGGCCAAACAACACTATATAGATTTATTCATTCAATACATCAAAGGGAAGGACCCTGAACTGATCAATACCCTGCTTGCACTGACCATGCAGAACGAGTTTGCTTTCCATAGTTATGAAGCCCCGTTTAACCAGCTGTCGGGCTCCTATACTTTTATTGACAGCAGCACGTATGATATGGGAAATGATGAACAGAGGCGCGCCCTGGCCAATGCCGCCATTCAGAATTACTATGCCAAAATGAAGGAAACGGTAGAAGCAAATGCTCCGGGTTTACCCGTTGGTGAAGGTACTTTTTCAATGGGTGCCGTGGGAAAGACTTATGATAACTCAAGAGGTATCAGAACCATAGAGGGCAACAAGGATTTGAGATTCCCCATGACGGCAGTGGAACTACTTAACACGGATATTGATTTTCTGGATTTCCATGTGTATCGTTGGGGAGCAAAAGGGACGGGTAAAGATGTGTTCATGCACTTTGCTGAAAACATGAAGCTGCTTACCCCCGAAGCAAAAGAGTTGATGAAAAATAAGCCCATTATGATGGGGGAGTTTGGTTCTTTTAAAGAGAACGAAGCCAGTCTGGATGAGGGCATCGTTTTTGTGAAAGAGCTGGATGAAGCAGCCCTGGAATTTGGATTTAAAGGAAGCTGCTACTGGACGATGAGATGCTTCGAGCAAACGAGGCTTTGGAACCTGATGTGGGAGGATGGAATGATGTTAAATGCATTTAGTAATAAATAATTACAAGAAAATGAATAAAATGAAACTGACTATCTCTTTGCTGTTGCTTATTTCAATAGCATATCAGGGCTTTTCACAGGAGTATACGCGAAAAGAACTGGAGAACCAGACAGCCGACTATCCCTTTATTTGGGGAGCACAGTATTACAGGGCACCCACTCCCGCAAAGGAAAATTGGGATTCTGACATGAAACATTTCTCGGAACTGGGATTTACCGATATTAAATTCTGGCTACAATGGCGCTGGTCTCATCCGGCAGATGATGAATACTACTTTGAAGATTTGGACGAGCTCATTGAGATTGCTGCAAAATACAAACTCAGGGTAACCATAAATGCCATATTCGATGTGGCTCCGGTTTGGCTCTATGAGAAATATCCCGATGCCAAGCAGGTAATGAACAACGGCGATGTAATTGAACCCTATGTGGTGTCGCACCGTCAGATTGGAGGACATCCCGGTCCCTGCTACAATCACCCGGGAGCCCTAAATGAGCGCAAAGCGTTTTTTGCCAAAGCAATCAAGCATTTAAAACAGCATGAGAACCTGGTATTGTGGGATGTTTGGAATGAACCTGAATTATCTTACCCGCAACGTGATGGAGCGTTGGATAAGTTGGCTTGCTATTGCGATCACTGTAAAGTTGAGTTTCACAGCTGGCTCGAAAATAAATACAAAAACATCGAAACACTTAATGAGGTATGGGGTAGAAATTACCGTAGCTGGGACCAGGTTGAACTACCCAAAAGCACCTTAACCTTTAAGGATTTTATCGACTGGAGAGAATTTCATGGCTATACCCTGCTTAAGGAAGCAAAGTGGCGCCTGGCAATGACAAAAGAACTTGATCCTACACGAATAAGTTATCTGCATGTGGTACCCAATACCACACAGCCCTTTAACGCTGTGACCACGTGCATGGACGATTTTGAAATTTCCAAACATTGTGATGTATTTGCAGCAACCATGAACAATGGCCCTTACTTTACCCCTCAGGTGGTATCGGCCGCACAGGGTAAAGTATGCTACAATGTGGAGAGCCACATTAACGGCGGTACCATTACCATGCACCAACCGGTCATTACTTTAAACGACTTATTGAATGATTTCCTGCCACAGGTAGGGATGGGAATCAAGGGTTTTATGTTCTGGCAGTACCGTCCCGAAGTATTGGGGTTTGAAGCTCCCAACTGGGGAGTTGTAAACCTGGATGGATCCGACAGGGTGGTTACCCGATCGGCAGAGAAATTCGGGAAAACATTAAAGCCTTATAACGATAAGTTGATGAAAAGCTTTCCAGCACAGGCTGAGGTAGCTATATGGAAGAGTCAGAAAAACGAGATATTCCACTATTGTGAACATGGAAACTTTAATTCGCTGGCAAATTCCATCAATGCCTATTCCGACTTCTTATACAAGCACAGTTATGGTTTCAATTATGTAAACAGTGCGATGTTGAATGATTTATCACCATATAAAGTACTTATCATGCCGTCGGCCTACTACCTCACCCAACAGGAAGTAGATGCCATTGATGCATGGGTAAATAAGGGTGGTGTGCTTCTAAGTGAAGCTCATTTTGGGGCTTATAATGATAATACGGGACGCCATAATTACAACATGCCTGGATTTGGTCTGGATAAGAAGTGGGGAATAGAAGAGGTGGAAACAAGCACGACTTACAGACTGAAAATGCCCGAAAAGGAAGAGGTTAATCTGCAGGTGGTATCCGATGTTCAAAAATTCTTAGATGATTTTGGAACCACAGGAGGAAAATATGTGCCTGTTGCCATGAACGATGGAACGGTACTCTGGGGAGCTTTCCGTTTTGCAAAAATTCAGGCGGAGGATGCTACTGCTCTCGGCTATTTCACCAGGGACTATCCCACCATTGTTACAAAAAAAATTGGCAAAGGGAAGGTCTGGTATTGTGGAACAAATATCGGTGAAGGCAGTGAGAAAGATAAAAGTGGGTTTAATACATTCTTAACTAAAATTTTATCAGAAAGTGGTGTAAAAACAGAACTTGATGCCAACAAAAAAGACGTTTGGGTAAAGGGGCTTTATGAAAAGGAAAAGCTAAACTTTATGGTTATCCGCAATATGGATAAAGAAGCCTCATCTGTTGAGTTGAAGTTTAAGGGAAAAGCCAGAGGACTGTTTAGCGGTATGGAACTGAAACCAGGGGAGGATATTTCACTTCCAGTTGAATTCTGCGATTTGTTTGTGGTGGAATAAGTAGGTACATGAAAGATAACTTATAGAAATGTCTTCGAAAATTAATGTGTTGGTCTTTGGGGTATTGATTGCCATGGTGCTGTTCAGCTGTCAGCCAAATAAAAAAGCGGAACAAAAAGAAGAGCCCTTGAATGTTGTGTTAATAACCCTTGACGATATGGGCTATGGCACCACCGGAGTGGAAGGATGTACCGTACCCGGAATTACGCCCTATATCGATAAACTGGCTTCGGAAGGTATAACATTTACCCGTGGATTTGTAATGTCTCCCATGTGTGGACCTTCCAGGGCGGCCATACTTTCAGGTAGATATCCACACTGCAGTGGAATGATGGGACATGGAAATCAACCTCCGGCACTTTGGGAAGAACCAGTGGTTAAAACATCTTCAATCTCCACCTATTTGCATGATAACGGATATACAACCGGAGCCATATTAAAATTACGCCGTTCGAAATATCTGAATACATGGGATACTGAATATCACGAGTTCCCTTTTGGAGTGGGGTACCACGATCGCAATCCAAAATCGTTTTATACAAGGACGAAGGATTTTATCGAATCTGCAAAAAAAAGCAAGAAACCCTTTTTCCTTTATGCAAATCCAATAGACCCGCATCGTCCCTGGGACAACACAACACAGGAGAAAGAAATGCTCGCAAAATGGAATCCTGATAAAAGATATCCTGAGCCCTCAAGAAAATATGGTACAGATGAGATTGAAATACCCGAATTTTTGCTGGACCTGCCTGATATCAGAGAAGCATTGGTGCCTTACTATAATGCCCTGCACAGGGGAGATGAGTGCGTGGGCAGCATTTTGCAGGCCATTGATGATAGTGAAATGGGGGATAACACATTGGTGATATTCCTTTCGGATCATGGAATGGGAGCACCAGGTGCTAAAAACACATTGTACCACGATGGCATACGTACCCCCATAATTATGCGATGGCCTAAAAAAATTGAAGAAGGCCTGATTGATAAGAAATCAATTGTATCAGTGATTGATATCGTTCCTACCATTCTGGATGCCGCAGGATTACCTTCGTTGGGAGAGATTGAGGGAATATCCATCATTGATGTGATACTTGGTAAGTCGGCTCAAACAAAAAGAGAATATGCTTACGCTTCAAGCAACTACAGATCAAGTTCTACACCGGAAGAGTTTTTCCCTCACAGAGCCATTATCGATGAATCTTTCTGTTACATATTTAACTCCTATGTAGTTCGGTCGGAGGGAAAAAAGGCAAAGCATAGCGGATGGATGGATGTAGTAAATTCGAGTTTGACAAAGAGCGAAAAGTTGAAAAATAAAATAGATTACATGGTGTATCGTGCTCCGGAAGAGCTATACAATTTGAAGAAGGATCCCGGGTGTTGGAATAACCTTGCACAAGATTTCGATTATGCAGATATAATAAAGGAGTACAGAAAGAAACTTTATGAAGAGATGAAAGAGACAGCCGATCCGGAACTGTCGGTTTTTAGCTTGACATTTAATTAGGAGGGAGACTACCTGAATCACCGTTTACGTCTAGACAAGTGGAAAAGAACCTATCCCTGTAGCGATAGTAATAAATGATAAAATACGATTAATGAAAATAGTAAAAAAAATTCTTTTATGCCTTTTAATT
>JAOZUK010000722.1 GCA_029938715.1 Bacteroidales bacterium
AACAGCCAGACACTCAGGGTGGCTGTGAAAGATGGTATTCTTTCCGGAACTGCAAGGATTGTGGTAGAAACTGATGGGTTACTCAGCACAGAAGAGGAGCGGATTGTGGTTTCAAATGCCGAATGGGCGACCCTATGGCTTTGCGCAGCCACCAACTTCAAAAACTACAAGGATGTAAGTAACGATCCGGTGGCCACCTTGGAAAAGGTATTCAATGAGGTCTCTGAGGAAGATTATGAACGTGTGAAGAAAATACACCTTTCCGACTACCGTTCCCTGTTCGACAGATTTACCATTGACTTTCGAAATAACCTTCGTGATTCCCTCCCCACTGATCAACGGTTGCTTATGTTTAATAAGTCACCCGATGATCCACAGCTGCTGGCTCTATATGCACAATACGGCCGGTACCTTCTGATCTCTTCAAGTCGGCCAGGAACAGGCCCCGCCAACCTGCAGGGAATATGGAACAAAGACCTTAAACCTGCCTGGGGCAGCAAATACACCATCAATATCAATACAGAGATGAACTATTGGCCAGCCGAACTGACCAATCTTTCTGAATGCCATGAACCACTCCTTAAATTGATCAAGGACCTCTCCCTAACAGGACAGGCAGTGGCCAGGGAGCATTACAACAGCGAAGGATGGGTAGCACATCACAACACCGACCTCTGGAGGGGAGCTGCACCCATTAACAACTCCAACCATGGAATGTGGGTGGGAGGCAGCGGATGGCTGACTCACCACCTCTGGGAGCACTATCTGTTCACAAAGGATAAGGAGTTCCTGCAAAAAGATGCCTATCCAATCATGCGGGAAGCGGCCCTTTTTTACACCCAGTTTCTGGTGAAGGACACCCTCACCGGATGGCTGATCAGTACTCCTTCTAACTCACCTGAAAACGGAGGCATGGTGGCCGGACCCACCATGGACCATCAGATCATTCGTTCACTATTCAACGCCTGTATTGAGGCATCCACTATCCTGGATACCGATCAGGCATTTGCCAGTGAACTCAAGGAAATGGTTCAACAGATTGCACCCAATCAGGTAGGACAGTACGGACAGTTGCAAGAGTGGTTATCCGATGTGGATGATCCTGAAAACAAGCACAGGCATGTATCACATCTCTGGGGCATGCACCCCGCACGGGACATTAATTGGGAGACCTCGCCCGAACTGATGAAAGCGGCTCGACAATCTCTCCTGTTCAGAGGTGATGATGGAACGGGCTGGAGCCTGGCCTGGAAGATCAATTTCTGGGCCCGCCTGTTAGATGGTGATCATACCTATGAATTGATCAAAATGATATTCAGACCAGTCTCGGTCCAGAACACCACTTACAGAAGAGGCGGTGGCTCCTATCCCAACCTGTTTGATGCCCACCCGCCATTCCAGATAGACGGGAACTTTGGTGCCACAGCAGGCATGGTTGAGATGCTCATTCAATCTCACCTTTC
>JAOZUK010000723.1 GCA_029938715.1 Bacteroidales bacterium
ATGACTCAGTGACCATGCCCGTAGTAGTACCAACACGACCAACAGTATATTTTACCTGGTCGCCGGAGCCTACTTGCCTGGGTGATGAGACACAGTTCTTCGGAACATCAGGCAATCCCATAACAGAGTGGTATTGGAACTTCGACGATGGCAGCTTCTCTTATTTACAAAACCCTTCACATACATACCTGGCGGCAGGAATATATAACGTATTGCTCTACGCCAAAGATGGAAACGGATGCTATGACACCATCACCCACGATATTACCGTGAGCGAAATTCCTGACGTATCCTTCACAGTAGACCCCAACCCTGCCTGCGCAGGAGAGCCAACCTCCTTTAGCGGCAACTCAACATCAAATATTGCTAACTGGCTGTGGGACTTTGGCGACAGTGGAATGTCGGTAGATCAGAACCCTGTTCATATATACACCTCTGCCGGGACTTACACAGTGACACTATGGGTTGGTGATACCAACAACTGCTTTAACTCAACTTCACAAACAGTGGTGGTAAACCCCATGCCTATGGCTGACTTTACTACCAGCGGGATGGCATGCTCGGGAGATACCGTATTTTTCTATAACCAGTCAGTATCGCCCAACGGCAGTATCTCAGAGTGGCTATGGGACTTTGGTGACGGTAACAGCATTACCGTTGTTGCTCCCGATGATCCGGATGTATTCCATGTTTACTCCGGAGGCGGACCATTTAATGTTACACTAACAGTTCTGGATATAGACTCCTGTACCAACTCCATAACCAAGCAAGTGAGCGTTACCGCAGGGCCTATCGCAGACTTTAACTATATACCAAACTGCAACGGTGAGCCCGTTGAGTTTATAGATATTTCATCACCCAACAGCGGCAGCGTGATAGTAAGCTGGTACTGGGAGTTTGATGATCCGGGCTCGGGTGCATTAAACACTTCCGTATTGCAGAACCCCACCCACCTGTTTACTATCTCAGGGACCTTTGATGTTTTGCTTATAGTAACCAACGTGGAAGGCTGCAGCGATACCATAGTCTCCCCTGTAGATGTAGACCTGGCTCCACAGGTGAGCTTTACAACAGACTCTGACTCAGCCTGCGTGGATACAGACCTTGCTTTTTACGGCACGGCCTCTTCTTCTGTTGCATGGAGCTGGGACTTTGGCGATGGTGGCACATCAGTGCTGCAGGACCCTGTACATGTGTACGCTGCTCCGGGCACTTATTTAGTAACTGTTACAGTGGAAGATGACAACGGATGTACTGCCGCTTACTCATCCAATGTATTTGTTAACCCTCTGCCGGTGGCAGACTTTGTCTTCTCAGCATTGCCATGCTCAGGATCAGAGGTTGAGTTTACCGATCTCTCATCGGCCATAAACACCTATATGCTTTCATGGCACTGGTACTTTGGCGATGGCAGCGATACTATCGTTTATGCTCCTTCATCAGGTGATATATCTCACATATA
>JAOZUK010000724.1 GCA_029938715.1 Bacteroidales bacterium
TGGAGGATCTCATGGCGGCAATCCTGTTTATTTTTGAACATCAGGATGTCAGCGGTCCTCTTAATTTCTGTGCCCCCAATCCGGTTCGATATCGCGAACTGGCCCAAACCCTGGGTGAAGTATTGGGTCGCCCGTCCTTTATGCCGGCACCGGCATTTATGATCCGCTTAGCAATGGGCGAATTCGGCGACGTTTTTCTGGGCAGTCAGCGCACCATCCCCGATCGACTGCTCAAATACGGTTTTTCGTTTCAGTATCCGGATATCAAGGGCGCCATCCAGGCCGTTGTGACGGGATAGCCGGTTTCAAAAGAAAGGACAATTGTTAAGCAATCGTAACATTCTGAAATTATGGCTACAATTTACCTAATCCGGGCAAGCCGGAAAAATGAGCTAAAATTTGAAATGACTAAAATTGTGGTGTCGCTTCGCTCCGTCTGTTTATAAGCACGCACGCATTTTGGAACCTGGTAGGTATACGATCAGTTGAGTAAAAAATAACTTAACATGCGAAGTTCAAATAAAATCGACAGAATACCTCAATTTTAGGCACTTTAGGCATTTTGAATTTTAGGCAATTTTCTGAGCAACCTGCGTTGCTGGTAAAAAATATTTTGCCACAAAATGCACAAAAATAATTTTTAAGCACCTATCAACAAGGTCTGGATATGATGAACCCGGATGAAATCGATATAACCGGACAGCAATATCTGATCCAACTCTTTGAACAGACAAAGGGCGATTCGACGGTGCAGGTTTCCATGTATGATATCGGTGATCAGTTGGGTCTGGAGCGGGATATTGCTTCCACGGTGGCCCAGGAACTCATGGGTTACATGCTGGTGGAAATCCGAACGCTTTCCGGTGGAATTGGCATCAGCGCGGATGGATCGCAAATGGCCCGAAAATTAATCGGGCCTGGGGCATCAAGCGGTGATGAATTTTCGGAACTCGATGAAGCGCCCTTATTGAATTCTTCCGGCAGGCAGGCTGTTGAGCAAATTGCTTCCGAGCTGAAGAACCAGGCCGGTTCCCTTGGGTTGGACTTTGACACACTCACCGAATTGATGGCCGATTTGAAAACCATTGATGCTCAACTGGGATCATCCCGGCCCAAATCGGCGATTATCAGAGAGTGTCTGCGCTCGGTTCTAACAGTATGTAAAAATTTCGGAGACAATAAAATTTCTGATCGGATCCGCACGCTGGTCGGTAGTTAATTTGGTAGGCGTTCACGGTTCAAAGGTTCAGGGGTTCAAGGTTGTATTCTCGTCCCAGGACTGCATTTGAGATGCGTATATACTACAAAAGCGTCAGCTTCGTCAGGCCTAATCCAAAATGTGGAGCCAAATTGGCAATTATTTGGAAAAATGAGCATTTTTATCCAGAACATCGGGTCTTTAATGCCTTCTTTGTTCTTAACCCTGAACGTTGAACCCTGAACCTGTGAACGG
>JAOZUK010000725.1 GCA_029938715.1 Bacteroidales bacterium
GAAGGTTCCTATACAACATCGCTCTTTGAGAAAGGAGTTAATAAAATGGCCCAGAAGGTGGGTGAGGAGGCCGTGGAGCTGGTTATTGAGGCCATGGATAGCAACGACGATCTGTTTCTCAATGAGGCAGCCGATTTAATCTATCATCTCATGGTGCTGCTTTCAGCCAGGGGGTATGGAATTAATGATGTAGCCTCCATCCTTGAGCAACGACATAAATAGTTTGCAGTAATGGGTTACATATGGCTTCGCCATGTTACAGAAGAGTGGTTGGGTAGGTGTAAAATTTTATTAATTTCGCGTTGTAAAATTTAAAAGCGTTAAAGATGAGTAAAGCAGAAATACATACAGATAAAGGTGTGATGAAAGTTGAATTCTACGACAAGGATGCACCCAGAACCGTAGAGAACTTCCTTAAACTATCAAAAGAGGGATACTATGACGGTCTCACATTTCACCGTGTCATCCCCGATTTTGTGATCCAGGGCGGATGCCCGGACGGAACAGGGATGGGTGGTCCCGGATATAACATTAATTGCGAGCTGGATGGGGATAACCAATACCACGATCGCGGAGTGCTCTCCATGGCTCATGCGGGAAAAAATACAGGAGGATCACAATTCTTTGTGTGTCATTCCCGCACCAATACAAGTCACCTGGATCGCCAGCACACCTGTTTTGGAAAGGTGTATGAAGGTCTGGAAGTTATTGATGAGATCCGCCAGGGCGACAAAATTAACAAAGTGGTGGTTGAGGAGAACTAAGACATTACCCTGCTTGCTCTTTCGTGAGCTTTGGTTTGACTTTCTGGACTTATTTCATAAGCAGTTCTATATCTTCAATTTTCTTTGGAGCATACCTTGACAGGTTGATATTTCCATCCTTCGTGATAGAATATCATCTTCAATTCGTACACCGATATTCAGGTATTTCTCATAAACCGGGCAAAACTGCCTCCCATATGACCCACATCATGCACATCTAGTAAACCCGAAATATCCTTTATTTCCGATATTCCGGTCTTCTCAGCCTTCTTAATTAATTCGTCATAAAATATACGATCTGTGCGGTCCAGATAGATTGAATTGTCTGTTTGAAGCAGGCTATCAAGGAATCCTCTGAATTGGTGGTATGAAAGCAACTTGTGGGGACCATATAACTCTTTTATCTGATCTTCTGGCAGGTGCCCTCCTTCGTAGATCATAGACCTGATGCTTTGTGGAGGAAGAGTCAATTACATCAAAGCGACGCATTTCGAAACTTTCCATATGTGATGGCGTATATAATAGATCGGAAGGATCAATATTGAAATGAAAAAGAGAAGCGAATAAATATTTTTCATACACAATGTGTTTATAACGCAACATGCAAGATAGGAAAAGATTCGCTCAGATATTGATCTGGAATATGCTATGCCTGCTATTCCTTACTGCCTCATTGTCACTTCTGAA
>JAOZUK010000726.1 GCA_029938715.1 Bacteroidales bacterium
AAAGTAGAAAGTAGAAAGGATACAATATGAAGTCAACCCCCATACCCTCTGAAGTTGTTAATGAAGTGATTGATGCATTCGGGGTTCACCCGGCAGGAAAGGCCACTATCAGGGAACTGGTTAAGATTGTCAATGATATAGAAGGAATTACCGGGCTGGAGTTTATCCGGATGGAGATGGGAGTTCCTGGCCTTGATCCAACGTTTGTTGGGACGGAGGCAGAGATGATTGCCCTCCGTCAGGGTGTTGCCTCAAAATACCCCAATATTGAGGGAATAAAACCACTGAAAGAGGAGGCGGCCCGATTCATTAAAATGTTTCTTGATGTGGATGTGGACCCCGTTCATTGTGTTCCTACAGTGGGTTCAATGATGGGGTGTATGGCCACTTTTATGGTGGTGAACAGATCAGACGAGAAGCGGACCGGCACCCTGTTTCTGGATCCCGGATTCCCGGTGCAGAAGCAGCAGTGCCTGGTATTGGGCCATACCTATGGATCTTTTGATCTGTATGATTTCCGGGGCGACAGGCTAGAGGAAAAGATGGAAGAAGAGATTCAAAAAGGGCATTACTCCTCAATCCTTTACTCCAATCCCAATAATCCGTCCTGGATCTGCCTTAATGAACAGGAATTACAGACCATTGGAGAAATTTCACGGAAGTATGACTTGACAGTTATTGAAGACCTGGCCTATTTTGGAATGGATTTCCGAAAGGACCTATCCAAACCAGGAGTGCCTCCCTACCAGCCTACTGTAGCCAAATATACGGACAACTACGTGCTTCTTATCTCCAGCTCCAAGGCATTTAGTTATGCAGGACAGCGAATTGGGACGATGGTCATATCACCCACCCTGTTTGAACGAAAGTATCCCGACCTGAAAAGGTATTACACTTCGGAAAAATTTGGGCATGCCATGATCTTTGGAGCACTCTACTCGCTTTCGGCCGGTGCATCCCATACCGCACAGTATGCACTTGCTGCCATATTCAAAGCAGTAAACGATGGGGCCTATAATTACATCAATGAAGTAAGGGAATATGGGGCAAAAGCAGTGGTCATGAAAGCTCTGTTTCAAAAATATGATTTCAGGATTGTTTATGACCGGGACCTTGATGAACCCATTGCAGATGGGTTCTATTTTACACTATCTTATCCTGGATTTGAGGGCCCCCAGCTGGTGGAAAAATTGCTATACTACGGGATTAGTGCAATCTCTTTGGGGATTACGGGAAGCACGCGTACTGAAGGCATAAGAGCTTGTGTATCACAGGTAAGGAGAGATCAATTCGATGTTCTTGAAGAGAGGTTAGGCCGATTTCACGAGGATCATCCCATCCCGAAATAATAGATTTTATCCCTAAACAACGGGATTCAGCCAAACCTGTCCAATAACAGATATGAAGGAAACTGAGAATTGCTACATTTGGTAATTGTTCTAAAAAAAA
>JAOZUK010000727.1 GCA_029938715.1 Bacteroidales bacterium
GTAAACGACATTTGGCAAATACTTCGTAAACGTGCCGATATCTACCGAACAGATGAGGGCCCCAAACCTCGTGTTCATGATCTGCGTTATCCAAACCTAAATAAAATCCAAACCTTTTATGGAACTTATTGATATTTAATAAGGTTTATACAGAAAAGTTTGGATTTTTTTCTTTACTTTTTCATTGTCTTAACACCACAGAATTCTGCCAGTCCCCCTCTTGCATTTTTCCATTTCTTTGATACCTTTTTGTCCTTCTCGTCTTCAAGTGTTGCAAGGGCTTTTAATTCCTGTTCCATGGTGATGTCTATATAAACCATTGTTGTCTGTAACTGTTCATGCCCTAAAAGAAATGAAATCTGTACGATATTCATACCGTCTTCCAGCCAATGAGAGGCCTTGGCATGTCTCAGCTGATGAGCATGAAGATCCAGTGGTACTTCATCACACATTTCATGTGCGGCTCTGGCATGTTTTTTCAGTTGCTTGTTTACTGCAGTCTGACTCATTTTTCCATGTGGTCCTGTATTCCTTGAATAAAAAACATAAGCTTCTGGACTTGGAGTATCGCCATGAAACTCTTTCAGATATTTCTTTAAATGTGCAACTGCCTTAGGTAGAAGATACAGGGTTCTTATCTTGCTTCCCTTTCCAATGATGGTGGCATTCGGCTTTTCGGAATTCAAATGAAGTTGTTCTGTTTTTAATGACAGAATTTCATCCAGTCTGGCGGCAGTGCTGTATATCATAATCATAAGTGATAAATCCCTTCGACCAGTTTTTTGGGATAAATCCGGAACCGATAACAATACCTGCACTGCTTTTTTGCTCATCCCTTTTATTTTTTTGCGTACTTCCTTTTTCCGTGGAATTCTTGTTGCATCCTCGGAAAGATATAGATAGAGGATTTCCCTACTTCCCAGGTATTTTAGGAATGTCCTTAAGGATGCTAGCCGGTTGTTACAGGTTTGCGGGCTGCAGCCACGTAGTTCCATCAACCATTGCAGCCATTCCTCGATTATTGTCCTGTTGAAACATTCGCCAAAAAGGCTTTCTGGCCTTATTTTTTTTTCTGTCTCCAGAAAACCGATATATAAAGCCAGTGCATACTGGTAGGATTTCAATGTATGATTGCTGCGGCTTTTTTGAGAAGGAACATATTCATTCAAAAAGGCATTGATATGGCGTGCGATTATAACTGATTCATTCGTTGCTTTCTTCATAATCCACCTCCGGCAAAATGTTTTCGAAATCCCTTCCTGTCTTTTCTTCCAAAATGTCAGCCATTCCAGGCACAAGAGAATAGTAATACTTTGTGCTTTCCAGTGTGCGGTGGCCCATGGTTTTGCTGAGATAAAGCAGTTTTGCATCAAATCCAAAGCCTTCATCTGTCCAGCGGTTAATGTTTTCTATGGCATAATGGTGTCTGAGCTCATATGCAGT
>JAOZUK010000262.1 GCA_029938715.1 Bacteroidales bacterium
TAAACTTCTCCACCGAGGTGATACCGATCCCCGGGATCCCCGCAAACTCATCGATGTTCTCCCATCCTTTTCTTAGATCATTCATCTTCCAGGTTTTTCATAATTGACTTCAATCTTTCCCTGATCCTGACCAACCTCACACTTACTGCCGACTGTGAGATCCCCATTACCTCGCTGATCTCGGCATATTCCTTCTCTTCGAGCCAGAGCAGTATAATGGCCCTGTCCACCTTGTTCAGCTTGGATAAGGCTTTGAACAGCATCTGCGTCATTCCCTCCCGTTCACTGTCCCTCACGACGAAATGTTCCGCCTGGTCCAGCTGTACCGTCTCCACCTGTCTCCTGTCCTTCCTCACCGAGCTGATGGCCGTGTTCAATGCGACCTGGTAAAGCCATGTACTGAATTTCGATTCACTGCGGTAACTTCTGAAGGATCTCCAGAGCTGAAGGCAGATCTCCTGGTAAAGGTCCTCTTTGTCAGCCAGGTTGGAAGTATACATCAAGCAGATCTTATGGATAATGCCCTTGTTCGCTTCCATGAGCTGAATAAAAGATCCTTTATGGCCTCTTTGCTGGTTCATTGATCACATTTCAATTAATATGTCGCCGCATATGGGCAAAAACTACATGCGTGCTAATAAAAATAAAATAAATCTTACGGATTGCGGGCTGCAGGAACAACGTTGCAAATCAGTATTTCCTTAATGGGGTTACGCTTCAAATGGTGTCTGCTTTGATGATAATCACAGCATATCATTCTCCTCCAGCCATTGTCTGACCCGTTCATGCTCTGCCTGGTATTTGGCTTAAACAAACCTGATTATGTAAGGAAGAATCTACACCCTAACCCCAACAACTATCACAATACTGACATATAGATTCGTTCGATCTCTGCCTATTTCATCAACTCTTTCACGGCTGCTTCAATTTGCTGATCTCGTCCGCTAGTCATCACAGAAGGTTCCAGGCGGACTTTTATATCAGGTTCCATCTGATTATTCTCGCAGAATTTCCCGTCCAGGGTCCGCCATCCTCCCATCGGAATGCCAAAGACAAGGGTTGGATCGATCTGCCCTTCCCACCACACGAAAGTTCCTGTTCCTGGTACCGGCATTCCCAGCGTTTTCCCTTCTCCCTTAATCTTGTATGCAACAGGAAACAGGTGTGCATCAGAATAATTGCTCTCTCCCATGATAACGATAGAGGGTTTGATCCATTTATTGCGAGGTTCATAGCCTATGTATTGGCCATGTGGTATCACATCAAAATATTTATTACCGGTGAGAAAGTCAGAAAGCTCCTCGTGAATATTCCCTCCTCCATTGAAGCGCGTATCCACAATGATGGCATCCTTGTTAATGTTCCGTCCTAGCGCTTCCTCAACCATGACTCGCATGCTGGCATCATTCATGGACCTCACGTGCACATAACCGATCTTGCCTGCGGAGAGCTTTTCTGTCTCTGCCCTGCGGTCCCTTACCCACCGTTCGTATAGCAATTGATTCTCAGCCTCAAGTGAGATCGGCTTGATAATTTCGTTCCACCGTTTACTTGAATCCGGAGCATACAAGGATAATAGCGTTAATTTGCCTTCTTTACGGTTTAACAGCTGGTAGAAATCCAGAGAATCAGAAAGTGTGATCCCGTCGATCTTCTCAATGATATGTCCTGCCTTTATTTTTGAGGCAGCTTTATCGGCCGGCCCTCCAATGATCACTTCCGCCACTTTCAGTCCCTTTTCTGAATAGGCATAATCATAGAAAAGGCCCAGGGAAGCGGTTTGATCTGAATTTGGGTCAGTAAAGCGGTAACGGCAACCGGTATGGGAAGCATTCAGTTCACCCAGCATTTCACTGAGCATTTCTGCGAAATCATAGTTGTTATTAATATAGGGCAGGAATTTTTTGTATTCATTGTAATAGAAATCCCAGTCCACCCCGTGCAGATCCACCACATAAAACTTATCCCTCAACTGGCGCCAGCTATGATCGAATATATAACTTCGTTCATTCGCCTGTTTCAGAACCATCTCTCCTTTTACCTTGATAGGTTCACTCTTGGCGTCATCGATCTTGACTTTGATGGGTTTCCCATCTGCCAGTACAATGATGAACTTTCCATCAGATGATATCTCCATCCCCGCCTGCTTGGCGCCAATCTTGGTAAATAGCTTTGTTTTTTTGGTGCGAAGTTCAGTTACCCAAATATCGATGCTCTTTTCAAACCTGGTCAGGTAATACAACTTCTCTCCATCCTTGGAAAGGACCCAGTCATTGGCCCTGGAAGAATGTATGGTTAACCTGCGCTTACGCTCGGTCAGATTGGTCCAGTCAATTTTAAGATCCTCTACCTTTTCCTTGTCGTCTTCATCTTCATCCTCCTTTTCCCCGTCTTTTTCTTTTTTGGCTTTTTTTGTGGACTTCTCTTCCTCATCGGATTCTTTTTCTTCTTTCTTCTTTTCGTCTTCCTGTTCCTTCACCAATGCAAATTCCTCTTTGGTAAGGTTGAAGCGATCGAAAGCCTCCCGAGAAAAGAACATGCCATACACATCCCAGCTTACTGGTTCTTCACCCTGGGAACGTGCTCCTCGATTGTCGGAACCCCAGACCATCATTTTGCCCTTCATGGTCCATTTTGGACTAAAATCATAGTAACCACTCAGGGTCAGGTTCTGAACCTTGTCCTTTCCGTCCGAGGATACCAGACCAACTTCACTCACAAACATGCGATCGGAGGGTATATAATCTACCAGGAACCATTTTCCGTCGGGCGACCAGGTGTAGTATTGATCACCATCCGCATAGGAGTAATTCAAATGTGCAGGCAGGATCGTACGGGTCTGTTTGGTTTTCAGGTTGATAACCTTCAGTATTACACGATCCTCCAGGTAAGCCACCTCTTTGCCGTCGGGAGAGAACTCCGGCTGGAATTCTTCAGCCCCGGTAGCGATCACTGTTTCCTGTTTTAGAACGGTGGATGCATAGAAATAAGGTTCTTCATCACGAACAATGGAAAGGGTGTAGACATCCCAGCTGGTATCCTTTTCGGCTGCGTAAACCAGGGAGCGCCCATCCGGACTGAATCTGACGCTTCTTTCCTGCCAGGGGGTATTGGTGATCCTTTTTGTAACGCCTCCCTCCACACTGCTTACAAATATTTCACCTCTGAAAATGAATGCGAATTCTTTATCATTTGGTGACAGCTTCATTTCCTTGAAATCTGCATTTACAGGTATGATCTTATCCAATGTACCGCGCCCGTCGGCACCAATATTCACAGCAAGTTTTTCTGGAGAACCTCCCTGACTGAGAGTGTAAATCTCTCCATGAAAGCTGAAGCATAGGGTATTATCGTTTGAGCTTGTAAGGAAACGAACCGGATGGTTTTCGAATTCAGTGATGGGTGTGTTTTGAGCAGGATTTGACAGGGAGCTCTTGTAAATGTTGAAGGAGCCATTCTCTTCACTGAGATAATAAAAATCATCACCATTGGAATCAAAAACCGGGTTGCGGTCCTCGCCTTCAAATTGAGAGAGCTGTGTGTAAGTCTTTTCATTCATATCATATACCCAGATGTCCCGTGTAACAGATGAAACATGGTGCTTTCGCCAATCGCTCTCATATCCTTTTATATCGTGATAGATCATTTTGTCCCCTGTCGCATTCAAGGTAGCATCAAGTGCTGGAACTGATAATACCTGGCTTACTTTTCCGCCCTTGATAGGGACACTGTAAAGTTCACTCATGAGACGGGTAGGGAATTGTATATTGGTAACCACATCCTGCCGGACCGCTGAAAACAGCACCTCCTCATTATCAGTGGTGAATGTCCTGGGATATTCCCCGGTTGAGTGATAGGTTAATCTTATTGCTTCACCTCCCCTGGCCGGCATAACAAATACGTCAGCATTACCATACCGGTCTGAGGCGAAGGCAATGTGCTGACCATCGTGGCTCCAAACGGGAAGATATTCATATGTCTCACTAATAGTAAGCGGCCTGGCGTCTCCTCCTTTAGAAGGTACTGTGTAAATATCTCCCTTATAATTGAACAGTATAGTCTCACCGTCTGGTGATATGGCTGGATAACGCAACCACAATGGATTGTTCTGCGCGATACCTGTTCCGGCAATAAGAAGGCCCAGGAATAAGGTCATGATCTTTTTCATTGCTGAGGGCTGTTTATGAATATGTTAAGTAAGTGAAGGTACAATCTTGTTTTATAAAAGTCAATGGTTGATAATTGGACATACCCCAAAATTTAGCCAAAGCCAAAACTGAGCTGAGATTGGCTTTAGAGGTCTGGAAATATTGATTGTTCGGTCGAAATTGGAGAATGGTGCTCAGTTACGCCTGGAATATGTAGTCAGGCTGGAAAAAGAATACTCCCGGCGCTTCCTGACAGGAAACACCGGGAGTATATTTACGCTGGCATTTCTAATATTGAGGCCACATTTACTGCTAATCCGGGCCTGAATCCAGTTATGTTATGCCACTATTGTTTGGTCAAATTAAGTTCGATGATGATAATGGCATTAAATTTACTGGTGCCCTCACCGAGATCAATCTCTTGCTCCTGTTCCCAGGCAACAACCGCAGCGGAACTGTTCATGCTCTCAATCGTTAAAGGATCTTCATCCACTGTTTCGTCGGAAATGTTCAAATACAATTTGTTTCCTTCCAGGTTCCATGTACCACTCTCCTCAAGATCACTTCTGGACATCAGGTAGGAGTAGTCCACATTAAAAGTGACGGTTCCACCGCCAATTTCGAGAAATTCGGAGGTGATTTGATCAACAAGTTCCTGTGCAGCTTCTTGTCCAAATTGGAGGGAACTAATCAGAAAGTCCAAAAGACTTAAAGGTCCCACCTTAATATCGACAGATGCCTGTCCGATGTCCCAGGCGCCGATCAGATCAGCTTCAACAACTTCCGCGCTCTCTTCACAGGAGCTGACAAATAACAATGAGGCAATATCAAGTTACTCCCAACCCTATACAAAGTCACGTATTTTATTGTCTTTTAACGAATTAACAAATATCTTCTGAAAAGTTTCAAGAGTCCCAATTCAACAGGAAGTATAACCTCCCTTTCGAGAAAACATCGC
>JAOZUK010000728.1 GCA_029938715.1 Bacteroidales bacterium
TCAGCTGGATTATCGCCTGGAAGATGAATCGATGAAAGGTATAAAGCTGGTACAGGCAGAGGATAAGACCGGAAAAATAAAATTACTTTACAAGCCTGAACAGGATTCTGGAACCTTAGCCAACACAAAGTTGCCTGAAACAGAAACAAGCAGATGGCGCTTTGCGGGAGATCACAAAATTCGTGTGGAGGGACCCGGTATCATCCGGCGTCTTGGTATCAATTCAAAACGTGAAGGAGTTAAGCTTCTGATACGTTTTGATGATGAACCTTCAACAGCTGTGAATGTTGATCTTGCCGATTTCTTCGGTCCGTTTCGTGGTGTGGCTTTGAATAATAACCAGAGCTACTTCCCTATGCCTTTTGGTAAATATGCTGAGATTGAAATCAGTGGCTCTCACCCCGATGAAGAGTGGCAGCTGGAGCTGGATATTGAAGAGGTGGACGAATTTAAAGCTCACTGGGGGTATTTTCATGCCCTGCATACACAAATAGACAGTAGTGTGGGTTACCTGCCGTTCCAGGTGTTGTCGACCAGTGGAAAGGGACACTGGGTAGGAATGAGTATTTATGACACACATCATGATCATGGTGGGGGTGATTTCACAGTCATAGATGCGAATAGTGTTCAACCATCATTTCTTCATGGAATCAATGGAGAAGATTATTTCTCATTTGCTTTTTTTGGCAAAGGAGAAAACTTCCCTTACAGTGAAGCTTTCGATAACGATGAGGGCCGCATGAGGGTGCATTTTGAAAATCCATATCCGTTTAAGGAATCCATAGAAATTAACTGGGGAGTCACAGAGGGACTTTCGCCACGTTCAGTCGCATTTTGGTACCAGGATACCCCGAAAGACCGAACCATGACAGAAATTGAGGCAAGGGGCCGCGAATGGTCTGTGTTCGGACCTGCAACTGTGAAATTACTTACCGAAGATGGCAATACACCCGATGTTTCGGATCTGGATCGATTATTTGAAGTGTTGCCAAAAGAGTCTGAACTCGATGCGGGGAAAGCGGTGCAAGCGGAACATCTTATATTCAACCAGGAATTGCAAGGCACATACAAAGGTTGGGCAAAGCAATATGCTTCAGGTCCTTATCTCAATCTGATGTATGCGTACGGGCATGTAATGTCAGCCCTTGGGGGCAATCACCATATGGGTTACTATGCACGCTGTATGATGGCACGCACATACATACAAAGCGACTCCAACCAGAAAGTTACACTACAACTATCTTTTGATGATCCGGTCCTAGTATTTTTGAATGGAAAAAATATATATTCAAATGATGAGCTCAAGGATGGTTTTGTTACCCGGAATATTGAAGCTGATTTAAGTGAGGGAAAGAACAGCCTGCTTATCAAAATACTTGATACACCCAACAACAATACAATGTGGGCCGGAATCAGTTTGAGGGTCCTTAATTTAAACTAAA
>JAOZUK010000729.1 GCA_029938715.1 Bacteroidales bacterium
TCCATTAACCTTCAAAAGTTCTATGTACAACCCCGTTTTAAAATATCCTTAAAGCTATCTTCCCATTTGCAGTTCAATGGATCCTGGGGACTTTACAATCAGTTTATTAATCTAAGTTCAGTCGTAGATGAGAATGAGAATTATCGATACTTATGGATGGTGAGTGATGGTGATCAATTCCCGGTGCTTTCCTCACAGCACCTGGTTATTGGAGGAATTTACCGGAATAAAGGTTTTAGTTTTAGCATCGAAAGTTTTTATAAAAAAACGGAGGGGATTACCCGCATTCTACAAAGTTATGGTCAAAATTCGACCTATGAAGGGAGGAGCAAGACAAAAGGGATTGATTTTTATGTGAAACAGAATTATAAAGGTCACTCGCTCTGGCTATCATATACAATCTCCCAATCTCTGGAATGGTTTCCTTTTTTTACTGACTCAGAGTACCAGAGTTCGCTGCAGGATCAGCGCCACGAAATAAAATTTTCCGGAATATTCAACCTTTCTCCATTTTTCATCTCAGCCAATTACGTATACGGGTCCGGATTTTTAGGATATCCACCCACTTCAATTGACCGTGTGGACAGATATCCTTATAAAAGAGCAGACCTTGCGGCAACCTATCGTTTTGCACTAAAAAGAGTAAAAATTGAGGCGGGAATCTCAATTTTAAACTTATTTAATCGCGAAAACATCAAATTTACTGAGGTGACGCAAATTCCTGTCGAGGATAGCAATTCCGTTAGTATCTATTCAGAAGCACTTCCTTTTACTCCGGCTATATTTCTTAACGTGAGATTCTAGCTCTTTTTATTCGCCTCATCTACTGCCTTATACGGATCAGATTTATTTTTTTAAAAATATAAGGTAGGGTAATTCATTACTTAACTGGTATATAAGCAAAGTAGAAAATTAATTGTATAAAAGTAGCAGTTGTAATATCTAAAAATTAAAAGATGAAAAACGTAAGAGTATTAATAATGATGAGTGTTGCCGCGTTAATCGGCCTGAGCAGTTGTGAAAAATCGGATGACCTGTCTGATTCAACTTTCGAAGGAACCTATAGAGGGTCACTGACCTATGAAAGCAGTCTTAAATCCAGTTCTGTTGCCAGCAATGGCATATCAGAAGCCACAGCGGAGATAAGCGATTTGGGTGATGGACAAATAGAGGTACATTGCTTTGGTGAAGAAATGGATACAACATTTATCCTTAACGGGTATGAGCATGATAACATGCTCATGGTATGTTTGGATGGTGAAGCTTTTGAAGGAATGTATGGCCACATGATGGGAGGAGGCCATATGAATAATAGTCAAAATCACTCTGGAGGTATGATGGGTGATGATAACCACAGCAATACAGCGTGGACGGATCACATGGATCGTGAGCACAACGAAGGCGACGAGCATTTTGGAGGATTCAACATGACAGATCATAC
>JAOZUK010000019.1 GCA_029938715.1 Bacteroidales bacterium
TGTATCGATTCCCAGCGGCTCCTCCATATGCTCACATTTCAAATTTATTACTTCATAACTCCCTGCTCTCTCTGCAGTACAGGCAGCAAGAGCCAGGATGAGTACTACAAGGGATAATGACGTTCTCATAATTCCATTATATTAAAGATTTCCATATCAATATTCTCATTCACACTTCAGGTTATCTTTCCCGAAATTCAATTTCACATAAAAACAGGTGCTGACCTGTTTCAGGTGCAATAATCACTTTTTCGCATTTTCTCCATTTACGTTTTCCTGGCCAACCATTATGCTGGCATTGAAAAACATGAGCAACAGCACTGTCGTTCCAATCCAAAATTGCCCTATTAGCTTTTTCTTCATCGTTCTAAGTTTGGTTATTGGTTATAGTTGGAATATCCGTTTTGGTGTTTCGACATAAGTGTGCTCCAGGAAATCCAGCGCAACCTTTTCATCAATGATACGATGAGCTATTTGGTCTTCCAAAACGTTGGCGATGCGTTCCCTGGTAATTTCACCAATCCCGACGATAGTCTCCGGAGTGCCACTATCTGAACCCCAACAAAATTTCCCATGTGGAACGATTTCAATCCACTCTGCCAACGCCATATTAAACCGTACCCTTGTCATCCAGGAGATCCAGGTGAAATCGATAAACACATTTGGAAACATTCGAGCCAGATAAGTTGTCTCCCCAACATATGGATTGCCACCATGCAGCAACACCCATGTAATATCTTTGTACCGTTTGTCAATCAACAGGTTGTGCAAATGGATTGGATTAGAGACCTGAAGATCGGCATGCCCCCAAATCTGAAAACCTGTATGCACAACCACCGGCAAATCGTTGCGCTGACACGCTAACAACGAGTGACGGAAGGCATAGTGCTGCACAATTGTTATCTCTTCCGGTGACATGTCTCGCTTTTTCGCAAATGCGTTTTGAGCCTCCTTTAAAGATGGATCGGCGAACTTCAGCCCAATCGAATAAGCGAGACTCACTTTCATAGCAACCACGCGGTAGTCTCTCCATGAATCTATATCCGCGTCCAGTGCGTTCAGGTAGTCGGACATGGTTTTCAACTCTCCTAAACGATCGCAGATGGCATCGTAATAGTTAAATTCCATATCACGTCCATCGGGCGAAAAGGCTTTTACATCCCCTGCAATGAGATTATCAACGTAGTTAAGTAGCTGCACCCGGGATGAAAGCATGGCCTCTTTACTGTGTTTGGGGTGAGCGCCGTAATTGAACACAAGTTGAGTAGAGATATTTGCTACATCCATTGCGGTTTCCAGGGCTGCTCCCGCTCCCTTTGCCCTTAAACCGGCTGCCCTGCTGAAGATCTCCTCCGATGAATCAGGACGAAGGTAAAGACCTGGATTGATTCCGTAAAGCTTCCGGCTACCAATGGCAAGAATGGAGCTGCCCACCAATTCAGGAGTATTGATAAAGTCATCCTCTCCTTTAAGTTCAGACATAGTCAGATCATAGTGGCAATGGGTATCAATGCGCTCCATAGTCATTGCTTTAAGTCGCACATCACTGTTTGCATAAACTCTCTCATACTGATTTTCAGATTGAGAAGATGCTGATACAAGAGTTGGCTTTACAAGGACCCCTGCCCCCATACCGGCCAAAGCAGTTTGCATAAATGTTCGTCGCCTGATTCTTTTCATCTCATATTTCTTAAATCATTCCTATTTTTTCTTTTCCAACTCAACATCATCAAACAGAAGCCATTCGTTTGCAGGTGAAGATGAATAAAACCCTATCCTGCATTGTCCACTCATAATCGGGATATCTTCAATAGAGATATTGGTCCAGTTATCGGTCTTTTCAATATTACAGACCAGTTTATCACCGCCTTGCCCACTGATAAACATTTGTAAAGTATCCTGACTTCCACTGCATTTGATGGTTGCAGAGAGGGTGAATACACCTTCCGCTATTTCAGAAATATCCTGGAATGCAGTTACTTTATAATCGGAACCGGAAGAGATTATACCGCAGTGATCGCTCTGATAACCACCCTCCACTGAGACAAATGCATAGATCATATTCGGATCAGCAGTTTCGTCTATATCGGTGTGCCATCCAACAGGACGATGCCTCCTGGTTTGATTCACTTCGAACCCGGGATTGAATACCAGGTTTTCTCCCATCTCGATCCTCTTTCTCTCATATTGAACAGGTTCTCCCGATACAAGTACCTCTTTGAATATCTCCAGTCTCTCTTTTTTTACCGAACCGTTTTCAGCCAATCCGGGACAGATCCATCCGGCCTCGGTCTGAGAATCCCAGTCAAACACCGTTAAAATCCCGGCTTCGCAGATTTCAGGATTTTCAACCACATAATCAAGGGCCTCCTGCAAACCCTGCCTTATTTCGTTAGGTTTCAAAAAAGGTTTATCTACCCCCCAGTTGCCCCATGGCGGTGGATTGGGAGTCCGGCAAACATCGTTCATTCCTGTCCCGAAATTGGGTACAATTCTTAGCTGGTCCTGGTTTCCATAGTAATCCCAGATATCGGCAATGAACCCATTCGTTCCGTTGTATTCCGATCTGGCATCGGCCATTGGTGTCCCCGGTTTGCCCCAGTAAGCATCCACAATATAGGGATCATTGAATCCGGCCTCCAGGGCAATTTTACGAAGCTTTTTAACATCAGCATCACTCACATTGCATATGGTATAAACCAGCGGCCTGTTATCAAGTACGGTAACATAATTGGGTTCAGAAAAATACCTCACCAGGCGATGACAATACTCCTCCCAGGTCTCGTTCAGGAATGGCTCTCCCGAATCCGGCAACTCATTTGAAAGATGCAACTCGACACAGAACCCGATATCCTGATAATTAGGAATGCTGAGATACTGCTCGATGGACCAGGAGTGGGAGCTCGTTTTTTCCGCCATCAGCCAGATAAAGTAATCAACGCCACCTTCCACAGCATATTTGATCTCCTGTTCAAGTACATCCTCATCAGCATAGACAATCACAGAGCGATGGTTCGATGGGCTGCCTGAAGCTACCTGAATATGCTCCGAATGATCATAGGTCTCACTAAAATCTAAGCACTCATCAATAAGCATATTTTTCCATCCATCATAGGGAGAATCAGCGTAATTGATTTCGACCCTGTTGATTTGGGGCGAATCCATGTGGTTCTCTTCATTGTTCCACTGAATCTTCAGGTAACTGCCTCCCATATCCTTAAAAACAAAATGCTGCACATTGACCCACTCCGGATCATTGGGTTGTGTTACCACGTATATACCTCTTTTCTTCTCGTCCAATGTAGTGGCAACCGCTCTCCAGTCTCTCCCGTTCTTTGAAACAAAAAAACTGAGATCGTTGTAATAGTCGCATTCAATACCGGGCTTATTGGTTGTATAAACACAATATCCCTGTATGTTTTTCTCCACTTTATAGACGATCTCTTCCTTGCTGTTGCGTGTTCGTGCAAATCGCTCACCATCCTCTTTCTTTCTGGTAAAAAACGGCCTTAAATAGGCCCACTCTTCCGGCACAAATACAGCCTGTTCATAAATCCTCTTTTCCCCTACCCCGAAAGGAGAGTATTTACTTACGCCAATTTTTACACCTTTCTTGTTATCACTCTCTTCAGGAAGATGCTGTTTACATCCCCAAAGATGGAGTACAAGGGCAAACAACAGTATAACTGGTTTATTATCCATGTTGTCTATAACTGAAACTCCAGGACCTCACTTTGCCGGGTGGTTTGGAGTTTTTTAAATTTCTTAATCCCAACTCCGTTGAGTGTAAACTGCTTCAGGCTAACCTCTCCGTGTAAAACCTCCAGCTTCACCCTGGTCTTCCCCTCCTCGTTACTGATGGTACAGGTACCCCAGGAATAACCATTTGACCAGAACCATGTGCCTTCTTTCCCTGCAAACTCCATGGATTGGTCAACGGCCGAAAAATGAAATCCCGACTCTGCCAACACCATAGCCCAGCTTGCCAGAGCCCTGGCATAGTGGTTGCCATACTCCATCTCGTTGAACGGATTTCGGCGGCTACCCTCAAAACGGTTCCTGGCATCGGTCACAATTTGCAGGGCTTCGTCACGCATCCCCATATACATCATCCCCGAAGCCGCTGTATACTCCAGTCCCGTCCACACTTCAGAAGAGTAAGGAAATGGAATGTCGGGACTGTCGCCATGGGGCCAGGTAGCCACGATGACCCCAGCCTCGTCAGCAAGTGCATACCCCCTGGTGGTAGTCAAATGATCCTCCAGGCTTTCCAGGTGGTTGTACTTCCAGATGCTTTCCAGGGCCTTCTTCACATTTCCGGGATCGGCCAGGTCACCCAGGTTCAGGATGTGGGCCATATTCTGTCCTACCAGCTGGTCGGTCAGGCAACCGTTCCCAAGTTGGAAATTGGGGTTGTTTACATCCACATCCGGCTCATAATACCCAGCACGAAGTCCAGGAGGGATCTCCTCTTTGGTGCAGGAGGCGCTGATGATCTGACGGTAGTACTCCCCGTTAAAAAGTTGTTCATCAGTAAGTTTGCTGCCCGAATCGAACAGGCTTGCACACTCTTTAGCAAATTTTTTCTCTCCCATGGCTAGTGCCATCTGTTCTGTGGCCTTCAGGGCACCCAGGTACCAGAACTGCAATTCGGGATGGGGACCGAAAAACTCAATGTCCATGGTGTTGTGCTGACAGCCCTCCATCAGACCGTCCCGGTCTCCATCCCAGCCGTTTTCAATCCATGCAAATTCCACAGCCTTCCTGATCTTAGGCCAGTGCTCTTCCAGAAACCCGTCATCACCTGAAAGCTGCCACTCACGGTAGAACCTCATTACCGCTCCCAGCTGTCCATCCGTGGCAGTATACTCCAGTTCCTGAGCCTTCTCCTCCAGAGGTAAGCCGATACGGAAACTCATCAACCCGCGATCGTTGGTGGCATGGTTGAACTCCACATGCCTCATGGTTTTGGCCAGCTCGCCAAACAGGAAGGGTGTGGTAAGTTCGTAGTTCCAAACATGTGTACAGTTCCCGTGTCCCAGGGGAATATTATCGGCGATGCCCTCCCATCCGAACATATTCCCATCGGCGGCACGAAATACAGTTTGTGAGCGAAGGGTACTTACATTGAATAGTGCTGCTTCCTGGATGCTTTCCGACAGGGAGCTGTTTACAAAACTGCTGACAAATGCAACCGTCTGTTCTTCCAGGACCGGCAGTGCAGGATGCACCTTAGTGATCACATCCCATGCATCGGTATAACGGGTGGTATAGTAGTTCCCCACAATGTGCTCCTCATCCCACCACGCCTTTCGGTTGGGAAAATGCCAGGTAATATAGAAGGTGAATTCGGCGGTCTCCCCGGCCCGCAGAACCCGGGATAATGCAAGTGCCGCAAAGGGTTTCTGATCCAAGGGGTTATCCAGGGGGCGCAGTTCCCCATAGTGCTTTAGATCGTTCCACATACCAAAAGGCGACGATGCAGTCTGATGGGACAGTTTGCCTTCCACATTGGCAGAAAGGGCCATTGTCCCCCAGGCAGGGTCGTTTCTGTCCACACTATCGGAGTACATATAGATACCCACTAAACCATGCCCCTCACGGTATTGATTCTTGTTGTGACTGCTTCCGAAGGGTAGATACTCCCCTTTCTCGTTAATCTCTGTTTTACTTCCGTCAATCCCTACAAAATTGACCATGTTCCCGGCTACAGTGACATCCAGTATTCTGGAGGTGCGATTGGTCACCTCATAGGTCAGTATGGCTATAGGAATGCCACTGGCCTCCAGGTCACCGGGGATCAATGGATTAAAGGCCTTTAGTTTTACATCCACCGGCAGATCAGGATCTTTAAGGTTCACCTGCACCAGTGGATAGGCTGCATCAAAAGTGGCTGATTTGAACCTGGGGAATCCGAAATTTGCCGGCTGACGGCCTTCAAAATGGTGGTATTCATGATCCTCCAGGGGTCCTATCAATGCCTTCATTTTTGAATCCTCTCCTTGCGGCTTTACATAAATAGTGAAAAACGGTGCCCCGTTCTTCCAGATGGGATAGAACCCTTTCCCGGGCCAGTTCATAATCTCCCAATCGCGCAAATCGCCCCTGCCCCCGATGGATACTGTTCCCGTACCTATACCTCCCAAAGGCATTGCAATTTGGGAGAGATGATCTTTATCGTAATGTTTAAGCACAGGCCAATCATTCTGACTGTCCTGGGCAATCAGGGTGAAGGAACACAGCAATAAACCTATAATTTGGAGTGGAAAGTGCTGTATTAATTTGCTCATTAGTCTCTGTTTTTTTTAAGCTTAAGGCAGGTCTGCAATTCTTTCGGCCAGAGGAGCCAGTGGGGATAGCTCGTTTTTGGGGCTGTCCAAGTACCAGTATGCCGTTGCACAGTAATCGTCCTCACGTTCAACGAGAACAAAAAACTCCTCCTCTATTCCTTTGATCTCCTCCACACTCCAATGTTCACCAGGCTTTCCTGCCTTCATGTATCTGACCGATGGATTTGATTCCATATCCTTAAGTAACCCGGCCTTGAGCATTGCTCCGCCAAGCACCTGAATCTTGACCTTAATGTCCTTATCAAAGTAGATCGGATCCGGGACATGAAATCTGTAGAATCCATAGAAATCGTTGAACAATCCCTTTTTTTCCTCCGAAACATAATGACACCCCTGATAGAGATCATCGAAATGATCCTGTCCCCAGCCGGTGCCTATGAAATCTTCCGTGCCTGTACCGCAAAGGGTTGGCCAATCGGTATCGCCATCAAGAAAGACCTGGAACTCCCCCTCCCCAAACCAGAAGCTGGTCATGGCCGGATTCTGGCGCATGCCAATGTTACAACCGAGGAATCGGCCCGAACCCTTGATCTCTGGCAGGATCGTGAAATCCTCACGGGCTTTTGTGTAGTTCTCGCGCCGCCAATTTGCATGGAAATAGAGCATATCCGGACCATGTATCTCATTCATCGTACAGTCGATCTCATAGAACAGACGCATGATCCTGTCACCCTCGTTGGTGAGAACAATTTTAGCAGACTTCCTGAACGGCATAGGTATGTAGCAGTTGTAGGATTGTGCCTCCGGGCAGGAAAAGAAAACATTCTCGAAACGCGTCATTTTACCGAAAGTATGGCAGAAGAAGTCTCCCATGGGAACCTGGACCGCAGGCTTGCTTTCTCCATCCCAAAATATCTCGAATTTAAGGCTACGCAGGAATATGGGATCGTCGAAAGGATCCGTGGTCGCCCATATCCTGCGAATCACTCCGCTTCCCTTAATGTCTGCCACAACAAAGGTCTCGCCCGGCTTGATAACGGCATTGGGTGATCCCTTCCTTCCATAGTTGGCCTGGCCTCCGGCACCCGGCTTACCATCACGATTCTCAGGGGAGTACCAGCGTGTCTCCACCGGCCGTTCCGGCTTTGTAAAAAATGAATTGTCCAGATTCTGAGCATCAATTTTTGTTATACAAAGATTTGATATCACCAGAATACTAGCGAAAACAGTTGCATTAATCCTTAATCTCCTCATACTTTTCACTTTTTACTTTCTACTTTATACTTTATACTTTCTACTTTATACTTTATACTTTATACTTTCTACTTTATACTTTCTACTTAATAACCATACTGTTACTCGCTACATTTTGTCCGTCAACCTGCAACACATAATAGTAGATTCCTGCAGAGTATGCTCTTCTATCGAATTGTATGGAAGCTGAATTCCCTTCCACTTGGATTGTTTCCATCAATCTTCCCATGACATCAAACACCAGCATAGCATTGTTAATCCCGTTCTGAAGCACCGATTCATCAAAGCGGATCAAAGTGTAGTCGCTAAATGGATTTGGATAATTGTTGAGTTGAACATCCTTTGAACTGTTCATCACACCAACACCTGTAAGAGGCGCTCCAACAACCACTGCCGAATCAAGCAGATCAACCGGAGTGTCGTCGCCATAGGCCGAAGCGAGATAGAAGGTATAGGTATGTTCGGGCTGAATCCACTCGATCGTTTCTGACCAGCTCAACGATGCATTGGACATCAGCTGAGGCGCTGCATGATCCATACTGACATATACCAGGGTATTTTCACATCCGCTTGCCATCCATGATATTTCGGTAGTACCTACCATACTACCTGCACCATTGTCTGTAAATTCAACGACGGTATCCGGATTGGCCGTGATTGTTCCGGTGGGTATGACCAGATCCGGGTTTGCTTCAAGCATATAATCTTCAGTGTTCCCACTGTGGTCGTATGCCCTGGCAATCAAGTCGGTGGTTTTGATACTCAGACTATCGGTAGCCAGGTTGAACTGGTAGGGAGGTTCAGTGTCGGTAAATGTTAATTCGTCATTGACGTAAAACTCAACCATGGCAATGCTACCACTGTTATCACTGGCCACAGCATGCAGCAATTGTGGATTTGCGTATTCGCCATTTCCTTTTGGAAAAGTGAGCACAACCAGCGGTTTTACTGTATCGGGGTCTGTATTAACAACCGGGGCATTTCCCAAACCGACATTTGCCTGCTTATACTTTTCAATGATAAAATCGGTAAAGCCCTGCTCTATATGAAAAGGGGTAAACTCATAAGTATTGAACTGATAAAAATCCCATATCCAGGGTGAACTGAATGGGATGTCCAGTTCCACAATTTTATTGAACATATTCTGTGTAAACACTGCATTCGTATCCTGCTGTATCATGGGATCATAATCGCCAAACTCTCCAATAAAAAGAATTTTCCCTACTTCGTCCACCGCTTCTTTTTCGTAATTGATCACCTCTGCACTGTATCGGTCGGTAATTCCAAATCGTTGAGTTCCATCATAATCAGAATTATAAATGTGTGCAGAAACTACATCCAGGCCCTCCTCCAAAATTTTAAGGTATTGTTTAAACTGACTCACATTGTCCTCCGTCCAGTCTGGTCCCGAGGGAGAAAACGCAGGTTGCAACATCAGATGGTATGCCGATTTTCGAGGCATACCATTTCCTGAGGTGACCATACCGGAAGGATCGAGGGAGCGGATATAATTGGCCGTTTGTTTCATAAAATCGCTCAACTCTGCCGTGGTAAACTTACCGGAATATGGCTCGCCCGTCCAGGGATTTGTATCAATTTTCAGATCGGCATAGAGGTTGTACTCATTCCCAAGCTCATAAAAGAGCACCACATCATCATCTTTATAGCGGGTAACAAAATCGTGTATGAATCTTATCAACTGCAGGTAAGATAGCGAATGGGGATTGGATATATAATCGGTTACTGTCTCATCAAAATAGTTGGGGAACTGAAACAGGTTCCAGGCCAGAGAGGGAATTATTTTCATGTCATTGGCTTTAAACTCGGCCATCAGTTCATCCATGGCACCCCAGAAAGCCACTGAGTCATTGAGCAATACATCGAGCGTGGGAGAATAGAAGCCGGAGACCATCACCCTGAGGTATTTTGCTCCTATCTCAGAGGCAGAAATGATCGATTTGCGGGCCATCGCCTTTGATATCTTTCTGTGGGCCTGATTCTGATAATCAATATTTCCCTGGCTGATGCCCAGGTACTGGGCAAACAATGGAAAAGCATTAAGGCCAATGGATCTGTCTGGTAACGGGTCCGTTCCGGAAATGCTGATACTATCCACGATTATTCGATTGGCTCCATCTGTTGTGTAGAGTCGAAACAGATAGATGACTCCCTTTTCAATCGAATCTGCAGCTACAATCCCTGATGTCCCTCCATTTGCAAAATCTACTTCTCCGCTACCCTGATCCAACGTGACCACACTACTTTCGCTCCCTGTCACCTGCCAGAACAAATTTACTGTTCCCAGGCTATTATCAGCTGATACCGGTACTGTGTACATTTCTGCTCGTAGCCAGTTTTCTGATCCGGCACCTGCTTTGACATTGGCTGGGAACAGACTTATCAGAGGGAGAATCAGCAGCAATTGTGTAAATTTGTTTCTCATGATTTCCAGGTTTCTCTCTTTCTGTTACTAATTATTCCAGTTATCAAGAGTGCTGTCAAAAGAGGTTAATTCTTGATAAATTATTGATTTTTCCACAATTAGCTAAATCGATTAAGTTGATCAAAAATACAATATAAAAATGAATAATTCAACATGGGAAATACGATTTAGTAATTCGCAGAATTAAGATGCGAAGAGTAGATATGGAAGTGTATATTTACCACTGGAAATTGTTCAGAGACGGATCCCGAAAAACTCAGAAGTGACCTATGATGATAAAACTATCTATTCCAATGGCAGATCTGCTTCCCGATTACTATTTTCAACGAAAAATAGTTTTACTTCATTCGAAATATCCGGTTACTGCTTGATAATCATTTTGTTTACGGTCCATTGATCGGTTTGAATTCTCAACAGATAGACACCTGAAGGCAGGTTCTCGCTGATATGCAGGGTATGATCCGGAGCCATATGAGCGCTGTATTTGCGTCCTGCAAGGTCATAGATACAGATCTTTCCGATCTCTGGTTGGGCAGGCAGTTCCACACGGATCTGATCTTCAAAGGGATTTGGAAATACCCTGATTTCGTAAGCCTCCATTCCTCGTATCACCGTGATCATGCCCGCTTCAAAATCATCCATCGCAGTAATCAGCATGACATATGCCGCACTTATCTCTGCCTGCGAGGAGCTATCCATATCCAGGACTGCCTGGGCAGAGTCGATGGCAGATTTCAGAATAGCTTTTGACCCCGGAGGATACTCTTCCCTCCCGTCTCCTTCCACTGCTGCATCATGAAGCGCATTGGCTGCATCCACAGAATCTGATAACTCTGTCCGATCAATGATCAGTTTCTCGGCATGAATGACGGTTTCTGTATAGCTGTTCCAGTTGCTCTGTGAATTGCCTGTCCCGTTTATTCTCAGATACCTCCCGTAAATATCTGGAAAATCAATCATTTCCAGTTCAACGGTCTTACCACTGCTACTGCCGCTATATACTTCCTGCCAGACCAGATCATCGGCCGAGACCTCAACAGAGAAATCTGTAGTCCTGGTATTCCCCAGGTAGAACGCCATCTCAAGGGAAGATATGGTGTGCATCACGCAGAGATCATATTTGATCCATTGAACACCCTCGGCCGACCACCTGGTGTTCAGATCCCCGTCCAGCGTATTCTCAGGGTAGTTGGGGGGCTGTGAAGTACTCGCGGTCACACTTCCGCAACTGTGTTCAAAGGTCACCCTGGTATCCTCCTCAATCACATTTCCTGTGGGATCTGTAATATGATTAACTGTAAGGGTGTAGGTGATACCATCGGTTAGACCTGCAACGAGCAGGGTCACATTTTTCAGATCGGGGCTCAGGAAGGATTCAATAACCACTACACCCTGATCGATGGCATAGTTTTCTGAATTGGTGGCCGTCACTTCATCCAATCGCTCACTGAAAAGGATGTTAACTGCTTCGGTAGTACTGCTTGAGACTGAAAGGATCACAGGAGCAATTACATCAGGACCGGCAGGGTATTCATATGCCCCAACGTCGTAACCACTTCCCTGTGGACGGGTAATCCCTTCAATATCTATAAAAGGAGCCTCTTTGTCGGTTCCTGCATCAATGGCCGGACAACCCTCCAGAAGTCTCAGGTCAAGATTTTCATAATCCACAAAGAATTTATCGTAATCATCTACAATGATGTTGTACTCCACTGTTCCGATACCCTCATCGTTTGAGAGACTCGTGGTCAGGTTATTCCGGATGATATTGCCCGTACCCAGGGTACCGTCCTTATGCCTGGTAATGCTGATCCATGGAGGACCCGGACTTTCACTATTCCTGTCAACCACGGTGTTATTGACAATCTTACAGTCTTTTGCACCCATCAGTGTGATTCCATGCCAGTGATCTGTAATGATGATATTGTTTTCCACGATCCACGCTTCATAGATCCCATCGAAGCAACCCATACCCTGCAGGGTACCCCGAAAGGGCTGTGCAGGATCAGTGTAGTTGATGATTTTATTTCCCCTGAGTATCAATCCCTTTACAGTTCCGGTCCCCACACCACCAGCTCCAACACTCCAGGATTGAAACCCGTCATCATGATTCTCATCCACATCATAGCAGTTTTTCACCGTATTGTATTCGTAGGTGTTGTAATCCCCCAACCCACGGATTCCGTCTCCCGCAAAATTTTCGATCACATTACTCTGTATGAGGTTATGCTGCCCGTCAACTACCTGGATGCCGTGATAAAGATTGAGAAAATGATTGTACCTGAGGATGTTACTATTCCCGTTAATCACCGCGCCAAAACAGGATTGACCGGACCATTCACCGGCGCCCCACAGCGTATTGTCAATGACAGAATAGAAATAACAGCTGTCGATCACAATGCCTGTTGAAGTGCCATCTATTTCCAGGAGTGTGGTCCTGTTGTACTCAGTAGCAGTTTCGGGACTGATGACAATCCTGAGAAGTTTCCATTTTTCAGCAGAACTAAAAGTCACTCTTTTTAAAGTAGGCTGTTGATCCTCAAAGGGAAGGATCGTCACGTAATCACTGTTGATTCCACTGACAATCACTGTACCGTGATG
Source organism: Bacteroidales bacterium (assembly GCA_029938715.1). Classification (GTDB taxonomy): domain Bacteria; phylum Bacteroidota; class Bacteroidia; order Bacteroidales. The sequence continues at coordinate 12,589 of JAOZUK010000019.1, forward strand.
ACCAGACATAAGAAAAATGGTATCGCCCGGTTCAAACAGTGCACCGGTACTAAACACCTCCTCAAGGGAGCCCCAGGGATTCTCCTGTGTTCCGTTCCCTGCCATGCTTCCATTTTCAGGGTCAGCATAATAGTTGGCAGCACTCATTCCCTTAAGCTGAACCAGGCCCAGAACCATCATTGCTAAAATAATCAGGTCCCTCTTGAAGAACCGGCTTTTAATTCCAATCATTTCGTTCTATTTGTCGTCCCATTTGCCAAAAGAATCAAATATTACAGAACTTTCAAAATCGGTTATCTAATTTTCATTTTGGATTCGAAGGATTTAGTTGTAATTTTGAGTTGCTAAATCGATTTAGTCATCTCTTTAATTCATGACACAAAATCAAACCGCTACTTTTCAAATAGGCTTTCATATGAAAAAAATATTCATTTCTTTGATCATTTTGTTGGGGCTTATTTATGTTCAAGAGCAAACCCTCTTCGCTCAAACTAAAATAATTACCTCCGAAGAAGGATTCGATGGCGCTGTTCAGGTAGAAAACACGCAGCAAACAAACGGATTGAATTACGTTACAGTAACCATTCCATATCTTGGAATGAACGGGGAAACACTAAATGGACAGGCCAGGTTTTATTACAAACAGGAACTGGTGGAATCCACTGAAAAGATCCCTGTTTATTGCGGCGTTCACTATGAGTCTTCTGATGGGACTATAAGAAAATACTGTGATATGGGAATGGCCGTCGTAACTCCATATTTCGGAGAAATCTCCATAAAATTCCCATTCGGTAATAGCATTAACTTCTCAAAAGCGATGATTCAATGGGCAAGAAGGTTGCCTTTTGTAGATTGTTCCAAAATGATTTTTGGCGGCGTTAGCGGTGGAGGTTATATGACCCTGGCCATGGGCTCTGAATTTTTTCCCCTGGGAGCGCTGGTCTCTGATCTGCCATGCCCTAACTGGATCTATGGAATGAATTATCTTCTTGATAACCAGGAATCTTCAGGCTGTTATCTTCCACAGGATAAACAGAAGCCGCTGCCTGTGCTTGCACTTATCGCCCCGGGTGCGGACCTGGCCCTGACTATCTTTGAAAACGATCTGAAATCAAAAACCTGGTACACATTGAGTCCGGTCTCATATGTAGACAGAATCACTGCACCTACAATGGTTCTGGCTGCTACCGGTGATATGCTATGCACCATTGAAATGATTACATCAAAAAAGTTTTTCGCCTTAAACAGAGGAGAATTTCCTGATAATTATGTGCGCGACCTTGAAACACTTACACTTGAAACAGAAGGCAACGTAACATTAGACAATTCTATTCCTAAAGAAAAACTTGCAACTCACATTATACCAGCACCGAAAGACCTACATCAATTTTCCCTTAACGATCCCAAAATTCTTGATGATGCGGCATACGACCTCGAACCGCCGAAGGAGATTGACCGCCCGTGGTCAAAAGAGAAACAGTGGAACATTGTAATATTGAACGAAGGTGCACCATTGCCATATATTGGACACAATCGCTACCTCTGGAATACTTCCAACCGGACTTTTGTGAACTATTATAAAAACAGAGAAGCGGATGTAGAGCAACTCAATGCCGCAAAACTTAAACGGCTCTTAGAAAGGTATTCAGGAGAACTTTCTGAAGTTGCTTTGCTTGTAAACGGAAAACCGGCGAACCGGCTTAATTTTGAGCAGCTCGAAAAACTGGATGTCGTTACCGGACTATTGGACTATGCCAATACCGGACCGGACCATCACGGAAGGCTGCTAGAACTATATGAGTCCTCTTCATTAAAACCATTTGGAGAGAGATTGGATCTCGGAAATTTGAGAGAATTGGCAGATTCTCTGTAAAAAACATAACTTTTACTTGAACCAAACATAAGATGAGATATTTATTACTTATAGTATTAACGCTCCTTATATCCTGTGGAGACAATCGACCAAATAATACCATACTATTCCAGGATTATATCCCTAAAATCTTCAAGGACTATATTGCTGAAATCAGATTTGATTCGTTGGGAGAGTACCAACCTGAAATCACCATAGAAAAATTATCATCGAACCTGATTCACATCAATCTAACATATACACTGAAAGATACCTTGGAACAAAATGACTGGCAGATAACCATACTTCCTGACTTTCAGCCAGACTTTCACTGGTCTCCTCATTTAACCCCCACGGATGAACATATTATTTCGCAACATGTTTTCCGTGCCCCTGCCATGATTGTGTCCGAAGATCAGAAACAGCTGGTTATCATTCCTGACCTTGATATCCTGCAGAAAGGTTCACCGGTAAAATGGTATATGGATCTGGATGCACCTGACAATATACTTACCCTGGGAAGCAGTAATGATGCTGTCCGTGAGCATGTCTTGTTTGTGCGGGATTCCGGAGCTGTTTACCCTCCAGGCACTTTTGAATATGGCTTCTACATCATTGCCAATCAGGATCAGGAAAGTATTTTCAATCCATGGGAAAAGCCGGTCTCTTTTTTCTGGGACAGATGGGGTAAAGCATTATATGAGCAGGGGCAGCCCATCCAGGGCACCCTCGAACCCTATGTTGAACACACTTACAATTGGGCTTTCCATACCTGGAAGGATGCTGTTTGGCAAGAGTTTACTTTGAAAGATAAAGAAGTGGGCGCTCCTGCATTTATTGTCAATTATACCCAGAGTCCCAACTATCCGGGCGAGGTTGATGAGCGGGAATTCAGATCTGTCTGGAACCAGGCCTGGTTTAGTTCGCTTCGCTCGGCTCAGGGAGTATACCGGTATGCCCTGAGAAGCAATAACAGCGATCTGCTTCAAAAAGCCAGATTGACCAAGGAACTGGCACTCGCTTTCCCTCAGGAGCAAGGGTTCTTTCCATCGGTAATCGCAACTGAACCAGTTATGGTGGAGATCGGGGGGAAGGTGTACCAACGTTCAAAAGAGTGGGATTCCTACCTATTTGTTAATTCAAACAGGAATCCTTATTCACGGGATCCCCGGGAATCCCCCTATCATATACTGGATATGAGTGTAACGGCCGATCATATGCTGGCATGGTATTCCGAGCTGGAGGCAGATCCACGGCTCCTGGAATATGCGATAATCTATGCAGATGCCCTGGTGGAAATTCAATTTAAAGATGGATTCTTTCCGGGTTGGCTGGATTCGGAACTTCGCCCCATGGAGCACCTGAACCAATCCCCTGAATCATCCATGTCTGTGACATTCTTACTGAAATTATATAAATTAACCAGCAACGAAAAATATCTTCATTCGGCAATCAAAGCCATGGATGCTGTGATTAAGGAGGTTATACCTGAGGGTCAATGGGAAGATTTTGAAACTTACTGGTCCTGTTGCACATATGGAGTCGATCATCTGAATAGAAAATTCGAAAGGAACAATATGTACAAGCAGAACAACTTTTCGATTTTCTGGACAGCTGAAGCATTGTATAATACATATAAAATTACGGGTGATAAAAACTACCTGAATTGGGGTAAAAGAACACTTGATGAACTGTTAATGATGCAGGCAGTCTGGCAACCTCCTTACATGTATATAAACACGCTTGGTGGATTTGGTGTAATGAATGCAGATGGCGAATGGAATGATTCGCGCCAGAGTTTATTTGCAGAACTGATTATCAAATATGGTCTGGAATTCGATGATGAATCATATATTCAAAGGGGAATTGCTGCATTAAGATCTTCTTTTGTCATGATGTATTGTCCTGAAAATCCAAAAACAAAAGCACTGTGGGAGAAAAAGTATGAATTCTTTGATGAAAAAGATTATGGTTTCATGATGGAAAACTACGGACATATTGGTTATACCGATCCGGAGGGGATGGGGGTAGGAACATTTACGATCTATGATTGGGGAAATGGTGCAGCTTCAGAAGCATATAATAGAATCATTGACCATTATGGGGATGAGTTCATTCTTGAGCATTAATACAATACATATCCTGCAATACCATGAGAAAACTATCTTTTCTACTTAGCATCGCATTTTCTTTTGCAATTTCTGTATATGCACAGCTTAATTCGGTTCAGCTTACATGTGAATACCTTACGAATCCTCCTGTGGTTGACGTACTTCAACCCAGGTTATCATGGATCAACATTGCAGAGGAGGGAGAACGTGGAGAGGCTCAGACTGCATGGCAGATCAGGGTGGCAGGTACAAAAGGAAACTTGGAGCAACCCGATCTCTGGGATTCCGGGAAAAAATTGTCTGACCAGTCAACCCGTGTAATATATGATGGTAGTCCCTTGTCTTCGAGGCAGGAATGCTGGTGGCAGGTGCGTGTATGGAACCGGGATGGCAGAGTATCTGAATGGAGTGAACCGGGAATGTGGAGAATGGGCCTGCTTCAACAGGATGAGTGGCAGGCGAAATGGATAGGTGCTCCCTGGCAGGGTGAGGAGACACTGCCTGCTCCGCCAAGAGGTTCGTCAGATTCTGTGCTCCCCCTGAATATAGAGCCTGCCCCCCTGTTAAGGAAAACTTTCAGGGTTGACAGGGAGGTTACTTCTGCTGTTGCATTTGTGACCGGATTGGGTTATTTCGAACTCTATCTAAATGGAGAAAAGGTGGGTAATGATGTGCTGGTACCCAATCAGACCAACTATGGGAAACGACCCCGGTTAGCTAAAGCAGAACCCTTACAACTGGATGACAACTTCCGCGAGTACAGAGTGATGTACCTGGCATATGATATCAAAGAGCAGCTGAAACAGGGTGAGAATGCCATTGGAGGTATCCTGGGCAACGGCTTCTATAATCCGGCTAAGCACTGGGCTGAAGGTTATGGCTCCCCCAGGTTTTTGTGCCAGGTTCATATCACCTATTCGGATGGAACAGAAGAGGTGATCATTAGCGATGAATCCTGGCGTGCCGGCAGATCTCCTGTGATCATGGATATGGTCTATTACGGAGAACATTATGATGCCACAAAGGAACAACCCGGGTGGTGCAGAGCCGGTTTTGACGAAACGGGTTGGGAACCGGTAACCATCAGGAATGCTCCTGAAGGCAGGCTGGTTGCCCACACTGCACAGGCTGACAGGGTCACTGAGCAAATAGTACCACTATCCATTACAAAGAGGGATAACGGAAATTATTATGTTGATTTCGGTGTGGAGATATCCGGTTGGGTACGGCTGAATCAGGTAGAGGGTCCTGAAGGTCACAAGATCCAGATCACATTTAACGGAAATGAATACTCAGGGGAGAACACCTATATTTTTAGTGGCAAAGGTCCCGAATCCTATGCGCCACGATTCAATTGGTTTGTATTCAGCGGGATAGAGATTAGCAACTGGCCCGGTGAATTAAAGCAGGAGCATCTGACCGCTGAGGCCGTAAACACCTACATTGAAACATCAGCTACTTTTCATACTTCCAATCCATTGTTCAACAGCATAAACAGGATATGGAGAAGGAGTCAGATCGACAATATGCATGGGGGTATCGCCAGTGATTGTCCGCACAGGGAGCGTTCTGCCTATACGGGAGACGGACAGGTGGCCTGTAATACAGTAATGCACAACTTTGATGCTCAGAATTTTTATCAGAAGTGGACCAGGGATATCCTGGGAGCGCAGAATCTACAAACCGGATATGTCCCCAACGGGGCACCCTGGCAGCCGGGGTGTGGAGGGGGCGTTGCCTGGGGAGCCGCCATATGTGTTATTCCCTGGGAATTTTATATCCAGTATGGTGCCAGAGATATGCTTGAGGACAACTATGAAGGAATGAAAGGGTATGTAAGGTATATGAAAAGATGGGTTGATGAAGAAGGAATCATGTTTTCAAAGCGAACAGGCAGTGATGGCAATCCGCTATACTGGTTTAACCTGGGTGAATGGATCGCACCGGGGGAGACAGTTCCGGATGAGATGATGCATACATTCTACTACTGGTACTGCGCTACAATTACAGGCCAAACCGCAAGAATATTGGGAACTGAGGATGAAGCTGAAACCTATGATGCCCTGGCAAATATCACACGAGAGGCATTCCGGAGAAGGTTTTATGATCATGCCAAAGGCACATACGGAAACGGGGGAGGTAACATCCTGGCACTTAAGATGGGAGTACCCGACAACCAGGTTGATAAGGTAGTAGAAGCATTAAGGTTGAACATCAAAGCCAATAAAGGTCATCATGACACTGGTATTTTCGGCACCCGGTTTTTCTTTGAAATTCTTGCCGAATACGGAATGCAGGATCTGGCCTATGAGGCGTTAAATAAAACCTCCCAGCCCAGCTTTGGACACTGGGTTGAAATAGGCTCAACGACCACTCGTGAGAGCTGGGATGAACGCGGCTCGCATAACCATCCTATGTTCGGGGGCGGACTGGTCTGGTTCTATCGCAATCTGGCCGGGATGCAGGCCGATCCGGAATCTCCCGGATACAAACACATTATTTTCAGGCCGCAGCCGGTCGATCAGCTGGACTATGTAACCTACACCAATATCACACCCTATGGAGAGGCAGGAATAACATGGGAAAATGAAGAAACATCATTCTCCATGAATCTGACTGTACCTGTAAGCTGCCTATCAACTGTATATATTCCGGCCCAAAACCCGGATCTTATCTATGAAAGCGGGAAGAAGCATCATGAAGTATCCGGATTAGAATTTCTTGGTGTAGAGGATGGCTATGCTGTTTTCAAAACAGGCAGTGGGAATTACCATTTTGAGGTGAGAAGAGATTAGTTCATGATTAGATTTATCTCACAAAACATCAAAACTATCAATATGAAACGACTATTTCACCTTATAATACTGTTATTCACTGTTTCAAATGCCATTGCTCAGGTGATATCAATAATTCCTAAACCTGCAGAATTGTCTGTTAAATCGGGAACATTTTTATTAAACAGTGAATGTTCACTTCAATTTGATGCTGCCAATGAAGAGGTGGTTCGGATTGCAGATTTTTTTAATGATTACCTGCAAAACATGTATGGTTACAAAATCGAAGAACACTCAGAAGGAAGAGCAATACATTTAAAAATTAGCAGTCGGGTAAAACTAGGCAAAGAAGGATATGTGCTGAAAGTAGAACAAAATTCAATTGCAATTACTGCTTCAGAACCAAATGGACTCTTTTATGGAGTACAATCATTAAAACATCTACTGCCGATTGAGGCAAAAGATGGTGAATTGAAAATTCCATGTTTGGATATTGAAGACCAGCCCCGCTTTAAATGGCGCGGAAATATGCTGGATGTGAGCCGCCACTTTTTCCCGGTAAGCTTCATAAAGAAATACATCGATATTCTGGCGATGTATAAAATCAACACTTTTCAAATGCACCTGACTGATGATCAGGGTTGGCGAATAGAGATCGAGAAATATCCGCTGCTCACAGAAAAGGGTGCATGGAGGGTGGGCACAGGAGAAGAAGCGTGGAATCCTTTTGTGGGACCCGCCATTAAAGGAAAACCAAAATACGGAGGCTTCTATTCGCAGGAAGAGATAAAAGAAATTGTGCAATATGCCAAAGACCGGTTTATCACGGTTGTCCCGGAGATAGAAATGCCGGCACATTCAAGGTCTGCCCACGATACCTACCCTGCCGAGCTCTCCTGCACAGGAGAACCTTACCTGGTATTTAATATGCCGGATTCTATTACAAGCGATTTTGAAATACCGCTCCTCTGTGCGGGAAAGGAAGAGACTTTCCTCTTTCTGGAAAATGTGTTAGAGGAGGTAATCGAACTTTTTCCATCAGAATATATACATATAGGTGGGGACGAAGCCCTGAAAACCCGGTGGGAGAAGTGTCCAGCCTGCAATAAACGCATGCAGGATGAAGGATTTAATAATACGCAGGAGTTACAGAGCTACTTTATTAAAAGAATTGAAAAATACGTTAATTCCAAGGGGCGGAAGATCATCGGATGGGATGAAATACTGGAAGGCGGACTGGCTCCAAATGCCGCTGTGATGTCGTGGCGGGGTACAGAAGGTGGGATCGCTGCCGCAAAAGCAAACCACAAGGTAGTTATGTCGCCTACAACACATTGTTATTTGGATTATCATCAATTTCAGCACGAGAAAAATGCCTACCCTGCAGTGGGCAGTTTTCTTCCGGTAGAAAAAGTCTATAGTTACGAACCTATTCCTGAAGAGCTATCTGAGAAAGAAGCAACATATATTTTGGGTGTTCAAACCAACCTTTGGACCGAATACGTTGCTACCACCAAACATGCGGAATATATGCTTTTACCCCGGTTACAAGCCCAGGCTGAAGTTGCATGGACAAAGAAAGGTTTAAAAGAGTTTTCCGATTTTGAAAAAAGGTTGGAAAGCGACTATCAACGATTGGAAAAAATGGGGATAAATTTCGGGGACCACAGGAGATAAATGATCAAAACTAAATATATCTATTTCCCAATACTTACAGAAATATAACTGTTATGAAAAAAATGAAAACCTACGTATTACCTTTTCTAATTATCACTTTATCATTCCTGTTCAGCAATGTCAAATCCCAGACTGCCCTTGATAACATCACCACCATCAGGGAGGGAGTGAAGTCCAAACGAATTAGCAGTTATGACCGCACGGGTGGTAACAATGACCGGTTTGAGAAAATATTGCCGGGCGAGGTTAGGACAATTGCTGAGATTGAGGGAGCCGGGATGATCAATCACATCTGGATCACGATCAGTCCCGAAGCACCTGCATTAAATCGCTCAGATATTATCCTTAAGATGTACTGGGATGGAAAGGAATACCCTTCGGTCGAAACTCCCATTGGTCCTTTCTTTGGACAGGGATGGGATGAAACCTACCCCTGGGCTTCCCTGCCACTGGCAGCGTCTCCAGTAAAAGGCAATGCACTGGTTTCCTACTTCAAAATGCCTTTTGCTAAAGGAGCCAGGATTGAGATTGAGAACCAGGCTGATGTGGAAATCGGGGCCTTCTACTTTTATATTGATTACCTGGAGCTGGAAGAACCTGCGGAAAATATGGGTTATTTTCATGCATGGTACAACCAGGAGGTTACTGAGGCTGCGCCCGAAGGAGAGAATGAATGGGGCGTGCTGACCAGCGAGATTGGAGAAAATCCCAAAGGAGAAAGGAATTATACCATACTGAATACTGAAGGGAAAGGGCATTACGTGGGAGTGAATTACTTTGTCAATTCTCCCTCCCCGATCTGGTATGGCGAAGGGGATGATATGTTCTTTATTGACGGGGCTGAATACCCTACCCTTCACGGAACCGGAACAGAGGACTATTTCAACTCTTCATGGTGCCCTAATGAAAGGTATGAACATGCCTATTTCGGTTATGCACGTGTACCGGATGATATTGGCTGGCTGGGCCGTACCCATGCCTATCGGTTCCATATTGACGACCCGGTCTATTTTGATGAATCACTCCGGTTTACCATTGAACATGGCCACAATAATTACCTCTCCCTGGAGATGGCCAGTGTTGCTTATTGGTACCTGGATAAACCTTCAAAGCTAGAACCCATTCCCACGAAGGAGGAGCGTAAACTAATGCCTGTTATCAACTTCATTGATATGCACCGATGGAGGCATGAGTGGAGAGAGAATATGGGTTCCGGTTCCAGGCTCTGGGGAGATGAACCAATAATTGAACAATAACAGACGTATGGATAAATTCTTATAAAAATGAACAGGTCCTTTACTGTATTAACAGTTTTAGCTTTTTGCCTGAGCTGTTCAAACCCTGCAGATCTGAGGATATCAGATTTAAAGTCTGCAGGACTTGTGGATCCTTCAGCTATCGATGTGAAAGCTCCGCGGCTCAGTTGGATTATTGAATCTGCACAGAAGGGAGAGAAGCAGACGGCATACCATATCCTTATGGCAGGCAGCAGGGAAAACCTGGATAAAAACATCGGTGACCTGTGGGATTCACAAAAAGTTGAATCTGACAACTCCACCTCAGTAATCTATGGGGGAACTGAACCTGTGGCAGGCATGGAGCTCTTCTGGAAAGTAAAAGTATGGAACACAGATGACCGTGAATCTGCCTGGAGCCCCACTGCGAAATGGAGCATGGGACTGCTTCACGAATCGGATTGGAAGGCTCATTGGATTGGCATTGACAGGGCCATTGGCAACGACAAACCCGATCAGGAACACAGGATATTAACAGCCAGGTATTTGAGGAAGGAATTCCGGATTGAGAAACCAGTACGAAGGGCAATGGTCTATATCGTTGGACTTGGTGTATATGAGTTGAATTTAAATGGTAAAAAGGTAGGAGACCATGTTCTGTCGCCCGGACTTACAGAATACCCGAAACGCTCCTTTTACATTGCATATGACATCACCAACATGATTATCGTGGGAGAGAATGCGGTTGGGACCATACTCGGGAACGGCAGGTATTTTGCTCCCCGCTTCGAATTGCCTACGCACACCATTACCTACGGATATCCTAAAATGCTTGCACGGATCTCCCTGGAATATGAAGATGGATCCAGAGAGATCATATCAACCGATACTACCTGGAAAATCACGACTGATGGACCAATCCTTGAAAACAATGAATATGATGGAGAGTATTACGATGCCAGGAAAGAGATGTCGGGTTGGAACCAACACGGATATGATGACTCAGGCTGGACGCAGGCAGAGATCGTGGAAAAACCTTCCGACGTGATTTCAGCACAAATGACCGAACCCATCAGAATTACAGAGACAATCAAACCAGTAGCCATATCCAATCCACAACCCGGAGTCTACATCGTTGATATGGGGCAGAATATGGTTGGCTGGACCAGGCTGAGTCTGCGGGCTGACAGGGGGACCATTGTGAAACAGCGTTTTGCTGAAACTCTCAGGGAGGATGGAACCCTGGACATGGACAACCTCCGTTCTGCCAGAGCAACGGACACATATATCACCAAAGGCAATGGGGAAGAGACCTTTGAACCCCGGTTTGTGCTTCACGGCTTCAGATATGTTGAGTTGACAGGTTATCCGGGCATCCCCGATCTTTCAGCCATTGAAGGCAGGGTGATTCATGATGCTCTTGACCTTGTGGGCAGTTTTGAATGTTCTGATGAACTGATCAACAAAATCTATCAAAACGCTTATTGGGGAATCAGGGGAAACTACAGAAGCCTTCCGGTTGACTGTCCACAGCGTGATGAAAGACAGGCCTGGCTGGGAGACCGTGCAGTAGAGTCACGAGGTGAAAGTTATATGTTTAATGTATCAAATCTCTATGGCAAATGGCTGACTGATATTTTTGATGCACAGAAGGAGAGCGGAAGCATCTGTGATGTATCTCCGGCTTACTGGCCGTTCTACAATGACAATGTTACGTGGGCCGGAACCCCGGTTGACCTGGTCAGTATGCTGTGTGATCAGTATGGAGATCATGGTATAGTTGAGAAGAGCTACTCCTCACTAAAGAAATGGGTGGATTATATGGTTGGGAATTTTATGGAGCGGGACCTGATGCCAAAAGATCAGTACGGGGACTGGTGCTCCCCCCCCATTGATCCGAAGAGGAACACCCTTGTGGACGATCCAGCGCGCATCACAACCGGAGAGTACCTGGGCTCATCCTATTTTTATCATTACCTGAGACTGATGGAAGGTTATGCCGGGATGCTTAATCGTACGGAAGATGTGGCATATTTCGGTGACCTTGCTGAAAGAATGAAGACCGCTTTCAATAAGGAGTTCTTTAACCCTGAAACCCGACAATACAGCAATAATTCGGCCACCGCCAACATCCTGGCCCTTGCTTTTGAGCTGGTCGGGCCAGAGCACGAGCAGGAGGTTTTTAATAACCTGGTGGAGAAAATCGAAGTGGATAATAACTCCCACGTGGCCACCGGCCTGATCGGTCAGCAATACGTGAACCGGATCCTGACCAAATATGGACGGGCCGACCTGGCCCATACAGTGAATACACAAACGGACTTTCCGGGATACGGATATATGATCGAAAACGGAGCCACAACCATTTGGGAACTGTGGAATAGTAATATGATCGGTCCCATCATGAATTCAAGGAATCATGTGATGATGCTTGGCGATTTCCTGATCTGGCTATATGAGGATCTGGCAGGTATCAAACCCGATGTTGAAAATCCCGGATTTAAGCACATCATAATGAAACCAACTCTCATTGAAGGACTTAGCTTTGTGAAAGCATCCCACAAATCGCCCTACGGGATGATTAGAAGTGAATGGAGAATAGAGGGTAAAGATTTTGAATGGGAATTGAGTATCCCGGTGAATACCACTGCAACCCTCTTCCTGCCGGTGAAAGACAAACCTGAAATTTTAGAGGAAGGTAAAATTTATCAGGTTTCGGATAGTACTCTTCAGAACGGTGTTGTAACCTTAAACCTCTCCTCCGGGAACTATCACTTTGTGAGTACATTGGAATGAAAATAAACCTGGTTTATTTGATTGGTGATTGGTGTTGAAAGCGCTATATTTGAGAAAATTAAAAAAACATGAGAATACCGTCATTTGCAACTTTGCTAACTCTCATTTTTATAAGTACAATCTTTAGCTCCTGCGTTAAAAAAAAGGAAGTGAGTGAACCAGCAACCTGGGCTGAGAGACTTGGATTTCCTGCCGGGAAGAAGGTAATTATACTTCATGCCGATGATGCAGGAATGTGTGAAGAAGCCAATATTGCCACAGCTCAATTGCTTGAAAACAATGAGATACAATCAGCAGCAGTGATGCTCCCCTGCCCCAATGCTGAAGAGTTTATCCAGTGGGCCATTGATCATCCTGATTCAGATGTGGGGCTGCACCTTACCCTGACCAGTGAATGGAAGACTCACAGGTGGGGTCCCGTTTCAGATCCTGCATTAGTTCCCGGACTGATCGACCCGGAAGGTATGTTATGGCCTACTGTTCCTGAAGTTTTGATGAACGCCACAGTGGAAGAAATCGAAATAGAAATAAGGGCCCAGATTGATAGGTCCATTGCCCTTGGATATCAGCCCGGTCATATTGACACACATATGGGTACGTTGTACAGTCATCCGGATTATGTGAAGGTGTTTTACAAATTGGCCGAAGAGTATCAAATACCTGCAAATGCCATAGATCTGTCTGATTCTACTGTTGTCGAATTCTTAAGAAATGCAGGTTACCCCATAGATGATCAAATCATTGGACTGGCAGATGAATACTCCCTGCCAAAACTCGATTTCATCACATGGGTACCCTTTGGCGAGACTTATGAGGAGAAAGTTGAAGACTTTATGACCCTGATCAGGTCATTCTCTCCAGGTCTGACTGAAATTGTTTTTCATCCTTCAGTGGAGACGGAGAACCTGAAAACCATTACCAATTCATGGCAACAGAGGGTCTGGGAGGTTAAAATGTTCTCAGATCCTGATCTGATCAAGTTTTTTGAAGAGGAAGGAATTATCTTCACAAACTGGATTGAGATCATGAGTAGGTTTTCGGAACTATAGGTAGTTTACTTCTACTAAAAAATAGCTTTCATAACATCCCTACTTAACACTCAATTCTATCACTACAGATCCACCGGGCTCCAGGGTCCAATCTGTGAGTGACCCCTCTGCGGAAGTGGCATCAATGGAGGCAAAAATCCCTTCTGCGTTCCATTGAGGTAAAACTTTCAGCGAAAATGCAGCAGGTTCTTCACAACTGCTGTTGGAAATCACAACACGGGCCATTTGATTCATTTTGTATGTCCCGATAACAATATTAGCATTCTCACCTTCTGGAGAGATGACAGGAGAGTATCCACCCTGGATCAGCTTACCTTCCTTATAGCGTGCCACATCCGAATTATCCCAATCCAGCAATCCCTTTCCAGCCTTTTTCAGATAGAAATTGGCTTCACTCACATGGTCATATAATTCAGTACGGATACCATTTATATCTATCATTGCATTGTAATGGGATTCAACCAGAAACGGTTCTGCCTCTTCATCCTGCTGAAAGCCCTGGTCAGGTAGTGGTGTCCAGTAGCAAAACCAGCCAACTCCACGGGTCCCATATGCCAGAGCAGTGTTGACCTGCCATAGTATTTCCTGCCTGTTTGGTACCCGAAGTCCACCTTTGATCCCTTCACTCTGCATAAAAACAATGAAGGGTATATTTGCCTTCCTGGTCTCCTCTCTAACAGTTGTCAGGTCATTGAACCATTCATCATACCAAGTGGCTCCTTCTCTGAGTGCATAATTATCATAAGAGAGCAACCCAGGTTTGACCGTTTCAATAAATGAAATGATATGGGAGCGGTAATCATCAAACCCAAGCTGCACAGGACTACCATAGGATGGCAGAAGATTGATAAGCGGCTCATGCAATGGGTCTTCTGCTCGAAAAATGTCAGAGATATCCCTTAAACCAGGGAAAAGATCACCACTGGGTTCGTCCCTGACCACGTAGGCAGCGAATGCCTTATGATCTTTGTAGTCATTTGCAATTTCTCTGATGGCCGATGTATCCACTGAACCAACCTTCTCCAACGTAAAGGGCATGAGCCGCATATCAACTGGAATGATCTTTATACCGGTCTTCTGGCCAAGGTCCATTGCTTTGAGATTTTGTTCTCCATTGAAAGTCCCGTTGCCCGGTACCAGGTATTCTATCCCCGATTCAGCAATCTCCTGGTATCGTTCCAGGGTGACCTCTTTCAGGGGCGGCCCCGAATAGCCAATGATTTTAAAATCTGTCAGAAATGTGGGCTCATCCTGATCGGTGGTCGCTTGATCCCCGGTATTACCTGTACCACAACTCACAAGGAGTCCCAGAAGAACGAAAATGAGGAAATGAAAGGCTGCTTTTCTCATGGCGTTTGAATTATTTCAGATCGATCGTCACTGAACCGCCTGGTTCCAGGGTCCATTCTGCGAAGGATCCCTCTGAAGAAGTTGCATCAATCGATGCAAAAATCCCGCTAATTTCCCAATCGGGAGAAACTTTCAGAGAAAATGTGGCAGGATTATCCCAGTTGCTGTTGGATAGTACAATGCGGAGCCTCTCATCCTTCCGGAATGTCCCGATAATCAGGTTGGCATCAACACCTTCTGGTGTGATCACAGGAGAGGATCCCTGAACAAGTTCCCCTTTCTCAAATCTTGCTGCATCTGAATTATCCCATCCCAGGAGACCCTTTCCGGCTTTAATCAGATACTGGTTTTCCTCCTTCACATAATCATAGAGTTTGGTTCGATTACCCTCAAGATCGATTATGGCATTATAATGAGGTTCTATCAGCCGTGGTTTATCATCCTCATAGGCAATGCTCCATCCGTGATCAGGCAGCGGGTTCCAGTATGCAAACCATCCGACCCCATTTGTACCATAGGCCAGGGCTGAATTTGCCTGCCACAGTATTTCAGCCCTGTCAGGCACCCGAAATCCATTGGTAATCGCTTCACTTAGAACAAACACCATGTAAGGAATATCTGCAGCTCTTGCAGCTTCCCTTACTATGGCCAGGTCACTGAACCACATTTCGTGTGTTGTTGTATCTATCCTCAGGGAATAATGGTCATAAGAAAGCAATTTCGGTTTTACGGTTTCAACGTAATTCTGGATATAAGCCCTGAAATCATCCCCCACAGGTCCGTATGAAGGATTCACATTGATTGTAGACGCATGTGACGGATCAGCAGTCTGTAACAGCTCTGTGATCACTTTCAGTTCAGGGAACAGGTCAGCCTTAGGTTCATCCATGATTAAATAGGCAGCCAGTGCAGGGTGGTCCTTATAATCATTGACCATGCCAATCAGTGCGGCTGTATCGATTGTAATACTCTGGTTAGCTGTAAATGGTAGTGTTCTGATGTCCCATGGTATGATTTTTATACCGACATCCATGGCAAGATCCATTATTTTCAGGTTCTGCTCAACACTGAAATTCTGGTTGCCCGCCACCAAATATTCGATTCCTGCATCAGCGATTTCCTGGTATCGTTCAGGAGTAGTCTCCTCCGGGGGAGGACCTGAATAGGCCATGATAATAAAATCATTAAGGATAGTTAGCTCTGTGGCAGCGGTTTCTGTTTGATCTTCTTTAAGCCCTGTTCCGCAACTGATTATAAGTCCCGAAAGAACTAAAGTGATGAGATACTTCGCATTTTTTTTCATTGGATTCTTGGTTTAGTGTAAGGTTCTTTTATTAAGTATTTTATTGCATAGATTCCGCTCCAGTGGGAGTTTCCGAGTACCCGAAGGCTGTGGAGGTCCACATGGGGTTTATGACAGACATGCTATCAGTGAGGGCCCATTGTTCCTCTATTACCGTTATATTCTCCTGAGCCTGTACCGTGATAACTTAGTGGCCTTTCATTTTCACCTCGATTACAACCGAACCACCCGGTTTAATGGCCCACTCCAGGAGGGATTCGTTTTGACCTGACGGATCTGCGTCAATTGAAGCAAACACCTCCGCCGACTCATATCCGGGATCTAAATTCAGAGCAAATGATGTCGGTTCATCGCAACTGGCGTTGGAAATAACAAGGCGGGCACGATTGTCTTTGCGGTAGGTTCCGATAACGATATTTGCCTCCTCTCCTTCCAGTGATACAACAGGAGAAGATCCTTTCTGGATTATCTTACCACCCTCATAGCGAGCCACATCCGTATTATCCCAGCCCAGAAGTCCCTTTCCTGCCTTCTTCAGGTAGAGATTGGCCTCGCGCACGTAATCATACATTTCCGTACGGTTCCCGTGGATGTCAATGGGGCCATTGTGAAAATGTTCAATCATCGGGGGGGCTGCACCTTCAACATGAGGCACTCCCAATCCCGGATTTGGGGTCCAGTAGCTTAACCATCCGATTCCCCGGGCTCCATACGAAAGAACAGTATTCACCTGCCAGAGTATTTCGGCCCTGTCCGGGACACGCAACCCCTCTTCCACGCCGTGGCTTTGAATAAATACCAGAAATGGAATACCTGCTTTACGGGTCTCCTCCCGAACAAGGGCAAGGTTACTGAACCACTCCTTGTATAGTGTAACTTCATTCCTTAGTACATATGAGTCATAGGAGAGTAAACCGGGTTTCACTATTTCAATAAAAGAGGTGATGTAGGCATCATAGTCTTCCACACCAAATTGTGTGAGCGTGCCGTAGTTTGGAAAAAGACAACTCAACGATTCATTGTCCGGGTCCACAGTATGAAAAACATCGGCAATCTCCTTCAGTGCATGATACATGCTTATATTCGGTTCATCTTTGACAAAATAGCCTTCGAATGCCGGATGATCTTTGTAATCTCTTGCCATTTGTTTTATCACTGCGGTATCAATAGAAACATCCGGTTTCAGAGCAAACGGTATCAGGCGCATATCAACCGGGATGATCCCGATACCCACCTGTTCAGCCAGATCCAGGGCTTTCAGATTCTGCTCCAGGTTAAAGGTTCCGTTGCCCGGGACCAGGTATTCGATCCCTGCATCAGCAATCTCCTGGTACCGCTCCAGCGTGACCTCCTCAAGGGGCGGACCGGAATAGGCCATGATGATGAAATCGTTTATTAGCCCCGATTCGTGTGTGCCGGTATCTGCCTGATCATTCGTGCCCCTGTTTCCACAACTGATCAGGAGCATGGAGAGCACAGCAGGTGATAGTAACTTAATTATTGCTTTCATGCTGATTGTTTAAGTAATTGTTTTTGAAAGAATTGTGATTCACAATCTATTTCTCATCAGTACCGGGTTTCATTGCCTCTTTCACAATTTCCGGCACCGGTGGTTCTTCGCTTATGGCCCAGGGAAGCCCCAGGGGACTGGGCCTCCCAAAAATGGAACCGGCTATTTCCCGGTGGACCTTCATTAAATCCTGCGGGGGTCCGTCAATGGTAACGCCTGTTATGTTTTCGGCCGTTTTCAAATATCCATACTGAAACCAGAGCAATCCGGTACATTTTGGTTGAGTAAGAGATATCATATAGTACCATAAACTTACTTCCGGAGTGGGAAATCCCTTTCCCTCTCCCGAGAGTGAGCCAAAGGCATCACCCACCATTAGAAAAGGCTTGTCCCATTTGTTTACCCACTCCAGGGCCAGGGCCAGCCTGGAGCGGTAAAACCTCTCAAAGTCTGCAGCAGCATGTTCACTGGCTTCATTCATAAGTACATAAGGATCCACCATCAATAGGTCATAATTATCCGGCGGCACCACATCGAGCGATTCTTCATTGATAATGGCATAGCAGGTGGTTACTTTTACAGCCGGGAATACATTTTTAAACTCTGCTATATATTTTTCCATTATCTCTGGTCCCGGGATATGGTTCAGGTCCGGTTCATCCCAGAAGTATAAATAATCCAGGCTGTCCATCCATGGAACCCGTTCCTTAAGGATCATTAACGTCCTTTTATAATTGTCAAACTTATCAAACCTGATCAGCGGGTAGAAGGGCGCTTCAGCTACAGTAACGTAATCGAGAGATTCGAGCAACTCAATCCTTCTGTTCATCTCGTCAAATACGGAGGGGGCAAATTTATCTATATTTCCATCCGCAATATCACGGATCATCCCGGATGTAATGCTGTCGAAACGGACCATTGAAAAAACAAGTGTATTGGCAAATTCTCTGATCTCCTTCAACTCTTTGTGTTCCAGATTCTCATTTTTATAGAAGTAACCATGGAATTTGAACCTGCTTGTGTCTGTAAGGCTTTGAGCATTTCCCTGAACCAGGAAAACCATCAATATCACTAAGAAAATATTAGTTCGATTCATTAAAATAGAGGCATTAAATGATTAAAGGTTCTCAGGATCAATGGCATCAAATTCCCTTCTCATTCTTTTGTACCAATCTTCCAGGGTGGCCTCCACAAAGTAAATACGAGTAATGGCTGCAGCTGTCTCTCCGGGTTTAAGAGGTCCAAATGTGGGGGCGCTGTGTATGCATGAATACTCCCGGTTCTGAAATGTATAGAGCGCTGGTTTTGAAACCACTGCCACCATGTGCTTGTCGTCCATGGACCGGATGGCCATCCATCCCTCAATAGCCACATCTTCGGGTGTGGATTTGAATGCATCTACGAAAGGAATATCTTTACCCTCGGGTGCTCCCTCAACGCTGTATAGCTGTAGGGCAGGACGAGGTCCGAAAACACGCGGAATTTCGGTCAGCCGTTTGAACTCACCTTCTGATCTAATCCAATGGCGCTTGCCTTCATGGTCACGTATGGAAATAGCTTCTTCACTATTAAAACAGTTAAATGCCTGGGTCTCATTCCATATTTCATTACTCCTGTTTGTAAGTCGAATTACAAAATCAACATAATCAGAATGAATAATCACGTCAATGGTGTACTCGAGCACTTCCTCAACCCAGCCCCGGCCGGTCCAGTTTCCATCTTCAGCCTCCTGCCAGGTGCATTTGATCACATCAAACCAGCGGGATTGATCGGTGGCGCCAATACTTTCAGGAAAGTTCACTTTGAAGATCTCACCTTCGAATCCCGGAACGTTGATAATCTGTGCACCCATTTGATCAGGAGGAGCAATAAATTTTATTTTTTCCATAGTCAGTTTAAATTACACATCGAAAACCGTAAAAAGAACTTGGATTATTTATATGACCGCTGTTGCCACGGGCAGCAGGGCGCAGATCGAGAATTTCTGTGGTTATCCATGCACCACCCTTCAGGAAAGCTGAATACTTAACGGCCCGGTCAAGATTTGAGTCATCGGCTGGTCCGTCACCGCACCATTCGAAAAGGTTCCCGGCCATATCCATAACCCCATAGGGACTGGCCCCGGAAGGGTGCGCATCTACAGGGTCTGTTGTTAGTACATTAGTTTCTGCGCGGTTCCAGCAACAGGCCTCCGGATCGAACTTATCTCCCCAGGGAAACATCCTTCCATCGGTCCCACGTGCTGCCTTTTCCCATTCAGCTTCAGTAGGCAGTCTTTTACCAATCCATTCTGCATAGGCCATGGCATCCTCCTGGTTCACACTGCATACCGGATGGTTCAGGATTTCAGTTCCGGGGACGGCATCCATCCAGTGCTTTGGGGAGGTGTGGCCGGTCTCCTGACAGAATTCATGGTATTGTCTATTTGTAACAGGATACCTGTCAATCGTGTAGTCGGGCAGGTTGATTTCCTTTTGAGGGACCTCACTTTCCAGCCAGGAGGGATGATAACCGTACTCAGCAGCCAGCTTTCGCACCTGCTCAGCTGTGGTTCCCATAAGAAACTTGCCCGCCGGGATCAGGATCATATCCGCAGGATCTTTGGTCCGGCTACATGCACGGCTGATTCCCGGTAAACCCAGAAGAACTCCCCCACCTGTGGCGGCCAGAATTCTTCCAATGAAATTTCTTCTTTTCATAACATTAGACGTTTTTAAGTTTTTATGGTTTTAACTACTATTTCATCTTTAACATCGAACAGTTTCCCACAGTACCGGCAAGGAGAAGTAAATCCATATAGAGAAACGCTGTTTTAATAATTGATTTCTCTATGCTGACTTTATAAAAATACGCTAAAAGACAATCCATAACAATGCACTATTCGGGAAATGATTTACATTAAATGACCTATTGATAAATCTCCGAAGCATCATGTGATCCATGCCAGAGAAAATAGAATACCCCTACATATTTATTAACCCGGGGAGTACCGGTCTCCTGTGCAAAGAGTGTTGAGAAAATCAATAACAGAGCTGCTGAAATTGCTATTTTAATTATCATTCTCAAGAGCAATTATTTTACAAACTTCAGACATGGCATTACATGCATCCACTGTTCGATCCACATGAATGGCCCAGGCGCTACGCTCCCAAAAGGGATTGTTTGCTCCACTGAACCAATTCTCCCATTGATCGTGCTCAGCTTTTTTTCGGTAATCCCCGATCTTTATGATGCAATCAGAAGCCTTAATGAAATATTCGGAAGCCGCATTAAACTCTTTTCTACCGGCAGCCTCCATTCCCAATAGAAAGTTTCGGCCAAATTCGCGGGAATAGTAGGAAGAGATGAGATGGAGTATTACTGAATCAAAATAGAAGGATCTCCTTTCGGTAATTACCTTATCTTCAAGATCAAAAGCCAATTTCAATAATTCTCCCCACTGATCAGCCGAGGATTGAAGATGGCCCAGATTAGCCTGACCATAACGGCCACCCTCTTTAAGTTTAAATTCAGTGGAATATCCGGCAATGGCTTCCGGATTGTTGTAGTTGTCTTTATAGAATTCAAAAATGGGTTTGGTAATTACCTCTTTAAGATCGTCATGTATATTGCTTAAGGGATCTATATACAACAGAGGAACAGTTACAGTTTCTATGATGCTGTTGGCCCGGCACTCCGATTCCATCTCCCAGTAATTCATAAGTAGCTTTCCAATTTCATCACCCACATCTTCTCCGTACTGTTTACTGCACCAATGATTGATAAACTCTGAATGATATGTGTTATCATTCATCCATGGCTCCGCATTGAAAGCAATGTCCATTCCGGCTGCTATCGTTAGCGGAATCTCACGGATATCACCCACATTATACATAACCAGTGAGTTTGCACCAGCATCTATGACTTTTCTAAATTCATCCTGAATCTTCTTTACAGGTACATACTGCACCCACTGGTTGTCGCAATAGCTTAAGTGATAATAAACACCATGATTTTGATTGATTGAGAGATCCTTTTGAGACGGTAACGCAGGAAAAGTATTAAAACTACCTGCATCGTTCCAGACAACAATGGTACTTTCAGGCAACTTCACAGCCCCTGTAAGGTATTGGGTCAGAAGATCGCCTCTCATTGAATAGGTTGTAATCGGATCATCATCCAGGTGTTTCTCCAGGAGACTAATCTGTTTATCTACTGCCCCGGATGTTAATCCAGCCCTCTCTTCCGGGGATTCTGGTGCATCCGGATCCACATCTACATAATCTCTGTCATCCAGATACCTCAGACCAATGGGCCAGATGGTCTTATAGGGCATTTGCTTTTTAACTGCCTCTTCCCAATAGGCAGCAATGGAATTTTCATGTTCTGACGATTTATAGAAAAGGTAATCCAGATCCTTGTTGAAATTTTCCTTACAAAAAAGAGCCCATTCAAACCGCGGATAGGTCATTAATACCTGTAAATGTGAAGCGGAGTAATAGAGCCCCCGCTCTGTGGCAAGTTTTTTTATTTCGTCACCAAAGGGTAATGCATATTCACTTTCAACAAAAAAATTGCCCCGCAATCTCAGTATATATTCAAAAATTTCTGCCAGCACTTCCTTTTCAATATCATCATCATTACCCTTCCAGCTCATCAGGAAATTCTCATCATTGATAAAAAATCCTCTGAATTTAAATGTGGGTGGCCCCTGAAACCTTGTGGGTTCATTCCATGTGACATTTTTTCGTTGGGTTGGGATAGCATCTGTCCAGTACTTCTGCGGGTCCGTTCCAAATGCTTTTTCGCTTACCTCATAAAGTCCATAAATTACACCACGAATATCACTGCCGGCTATGATCAGCATCTGATCAATCTGGTCCAGGTTGAGATCTACTTGCTGAATAAGGGTTGATTCCCATTTACCTTCCAATGCTCCTAAATCGAGCTGCGCTTCCAATTCCTTAATTCCATACGATTCAAGATCCCCAGCTACAATTGGTATAATAACATGTCCAATTCCATCCTGGAGATTGCTTATTACAGGCAATTTGGTTCCACAAACATCCATGCAATCTTCATTAAAATCCTCCACAGCATATTTGAGGGCGCCTGATGCATGATCCGGTAAGTAAATTGAAGCTGCTGGTTTTGATGACCTGACAATCTGGAAAGACTGCTCCTGTTTATTGCAGCCTGATAAAGATGATAGTAAGAAGAAAAAGATCAATGTATTAATAAGGTTTCTCATGTCAGAACATCAATGTTTATATTCTGAATACGGGGAGGGTAAGCCCAGGCGCGCCCAATTATTTGTAATCTCCAAGAGTTGTGGAGGGATATTCCCACTCCACCCCTGGATAACACCTTCAAATTCTCCATCTTGATTGATCCATAATGCCAGGTCTGTACGTTCATCCAACAAGATCTCCAAATCCCCTGATCTAAATGATTTCAATCCACCGGCTGCCAGGGCCTGTACCCGTCCCTTCTTATCCAGGCGAACTGCTGCAATGCCAACAGCATCAAAAGAAACATTTTGTTTTTGGATTACCATATCAGATTGAATCGGATCACCTTTAACATTATCGGTCCCGGCTACCTGGATCACTGTACCATCAATCAGGCGGCAAAATCCTGTAGAGGGTGGAGAGCTTGAAATACGTAAAAAACCATCCAGTAAATCTGTTGCTGGAGTTTGCAAAGCAATTTTCTGTTTCTCCAAAGCATTACGGATTTCGGACAGGGTAACATGAATATCGCTTGAAGCAATCATGGATTCCGGAAGCGCTGTGTTTCCATTGAAAACAATGCCATTAAAATCTTTCGTCCAGTCTCCCATACGAAACATGCGGGTTTGTCCTTTTGAAGCCCTGCTAAAAAATTCGGCTGTCGGCATATTTTCGAATTCCGGATGGTATAATACAACTGCTTTATAGCGCTGCGCTCCATACCTGATCCAACCATCTTTATCGATTTGCAGGTTACCGCTTTCGATTTCGTCGGACGGGATCAGGTCGGTGGGAATTCCCGCACGCCAGAGACTATCCACCAGCTCCATCCCTACATCATCATAGGCAGGGCCTGCCCAGTTCATGGTACAGGCATGTCCGAAGATTACCGCAACAGGACAATCCAGGGGGCTCTGACTGATATAGTTCAAAAGCCTGACCCTGCTTTCAGCCTGCATAAGATCACCTTTTAAAAGTTCAATATGTCGATCCACCAGACTTCCGTCGTTGGGATAAATGGGATGATAATTAATTCTTCCTCCAGCAAGGGCACCGGACCAGACCGAACGTTCATAATCATGGATATTGTCTGCATAGTACATATTATACCAAACCGGGCTCCCCCATTTCTTTGCAAGAGCCGTACGAACAGCATAAGGAGTAAGTTCATCGGTCTGCGCCCAGTCACGTGTTGCGATCCACCAATCCAGACCATTTTTTTTATACTCGCGAAAGCCAGGGTAAGGGTACCAGGTGGGATGTACCAGCACCAGAGCATCTGCACCAAACACTTTCTTTGTGGTCTGGTAAAAATCATCCTCCAATGCTCCGTTTCTCTGCCAGGACATTTTCCTGAAATGATTGATTGCCATCTGGCGTTCATTCTCCTTCCCTTTAATACCATAACACATCAGCAAACAGTCTGCCAGCAACTCACGACCGCCAGTTCTCTCCGCATATGCCTCTGCCCGGTATTTCGAATACCAGAATTCACTTATCGTATGATCAAAACTGGGCGGAAAGCCCCATTCATCCTTGCTGAGCCCCACAGCCTGAACATCGGCATACCGGTGAATGATCTCACGTTGAAATCCCATCAGATGTGGCGCAAATACAGCCCCGGCAAGATGAGTGAAAGAGACCATCACACAGGCCTGAGATCGTATATTTTTTATATCAGCAGGTATCCTGATCCGCACCGAATCCTTCGAAGCAATATCCACAATACAGTCATCAGTAATTTCAACCAGTGAATTTGGCTCTATACCACCGGTTGCACGGTCGTAGGAATAGACCCGCAGGAGGGACCCCTGAAGCGAAATATAATTTGTGGTATTGCCTGTGTAATGATCGATTAGCTCATGGCTGCGTACAACTGTCTCTATGGTATCCTTCCCGGAAAATTCAACCTCCTGAAGTATTAACATTTCCTGAAGTTCATCAGGGTATTTTGCCTCAAAGGCCCTTCGGGCCAGACGCACATCCAGGTCCACCGTCATCGGGATACCCTTTTCCATTGCATATTCAGCAGCCAGTTTGATCTGCCTGTACACATCATCATCCGTTACTTCTTTCTCAAATGCCCTGGTAGACTGTACCAGAATATTGTATGGAGAATGTATGTTCGCCTTATCAATGAAGTTTATATATCCCTGTGGGTTGAACTCATCTCCCCTCCAAAACCAGCAACCCAGTACCGGCATTACATCATCTGGAAGACGAATCGAAACATCACCTGAGTCTGTCAATGTGGAAGCAACCGGGTATTTCTGCTGTGCCTGGCTGATAACCGGGATGAACGGCAAGCACCAGATGGTAATTAAAAATAGAGTGGATCTCATACGAAATTTTAAAGTTTGGATTTATTTCATTTTGGTCTATTGGATTGTGTAAACAAAATTGAATCGTCCGCCGGGTGCTGTATCACCGTTGATATAGAAGTCCATAATATTCCCATTTTCCTGCATATTATCGTTCCATTTAAACTCTATATCAATCGCTTCTCCTTTGAGATTCAATATACTCCGTTTGATCTCCAGTTCAAGTTTGTTGTTATTGACTGCGAACTCTGTCTGAGCAACAGCTTCCCATTCCCAGCGGTCACCAACATTTTTCTCAATAATTGCTTTGCCATCTGATGGACTCACCCGGTTGATGATAAAATCATAGCCATTCCACCCGGTTGATTTATCTCGATCCGTATCAATAAAGAGCATCATCCAATTGCGGTCATTAATGGGTGAAAGTTTTTCCGCCGTTTCTACGTAGAAGAAGATTTTGTCTGCATCACGGGCCACCTTTGCTCCAATAATGTCATTCCTTCCCGTATTATTGGTATAGTATTGGTCATATCGGCCTCTGTGATCCCGATGTATGGTATTTCCTTTATAGTGTTTGTAGTATGGTGCAACATCAGTCCATTCGTTTGCTTTACCAATCCTGATGGTTGTTGGATCCGAAACTTTTACAGGAGCCTCCATCCCCTTAAATTTCCTGATATTGTCAATGAGTTGCATATAATACACATCACCTTTATCCCCCCAACCTTTATTGGGTTCAATATCCCGGCTGTGGTCCCAGTCAAACTGATCGACAAACGAGAAAGGATCGCCTGTCCAGCTATGTTCAGGTAGCCATTGACCAGCAATATATTCGTTCCATCCGGTGATGAATACAAGCTCAGGGTCAACTTCGAAGGCGCGTTCCCATTGCTCCTGAAAATTCCATCCGTATAAATACCCATCCACCCTGGGATCAAAACCGTTTCTTTTACTGTAACTCCGTGCGAAGGCTCCGGGCAGGTTAAAGGCGCTACAATGTCCGTTTGTAGCCGGACATGCATTTTGTGCCACACCCACAGTAAGCTGCTCAAAACGGCCGTTCTCACCTTCTATATAGCCATGTTGCGGATAATTTTCCAGCCAACCCCATTGGTCATTTCGTCTGGGACCATCCACATAATCGGGCTGACCCGGACGGAAGGTAAAGAAATCGGCAATCTCTTTATCTTCTGCTGAATTGGTCAGGTTATCGGGGTAGCCCATGATACAGGGTTTTCCTTTCCAGATAAACCACAGGTTTTTGTACCGGCCTGGTTTGTAGACATCGCGATAAAGCTGTCTGAGCGAAACCAGTGAATGGGGAAACGGGCCAAACGGCAGCAAATAGGCAATCTTAGGAACATTAACGCCGTCTTTATGCGCCTGGTCCCAGGTTTTCAGCAGCGCTTCGTAAGATTCCCGCCAGGTAATACTGCCATTGGTGCAGTCGAAAAAAACGGCATCAACTCCGGCATCGGCCAGCATTTCGGCATGTTTGCGTAAAACCCACGGATCAGTTGTTTTATAATACCCAAGCAGTGGCTGCTCCCAGAAGAAAAACCCGGGTTGTTTGTCTCCCCAGGCTGGATGATGGTAGTCTTTCATTGCTTCTGGATACTCCCGGACAATTTCAGTGATGTTTTTTACCCCATAGGTGGTGTCGTCATCTCCCTGATGCCAGGTCCAGTAAAACATGGCAATAACCTTATCCTCTCTCTTCTCTCCTGCATCGTTGTAATCACTGACTTTTCGGCCCAGTGCATCTGTTGCTGCCCACTGATCACTTGAAACAAGCTGTGCTGTAACGTTTTCTGTACAAAATACAATTATGGCAAAAGCCGCGATTGATTTAAATAGATTTCGCTTTTTCATAATCCAGACTCAACCAGAATTTGCAAACCATCTCCCATTATTTCAAGCACATCACCCTGTTTCACGCTCCTCACCTCTTCAAAGGGCGAATATAGTTGGGCCTTTTTAATGTCCTTATGGGTGAATTCCCAAACATAACTGATTGGCTCCGGAGAATCATTTACAACTACAATGGCACGCTGACCGGTGTCCATGTCACCATGAACACGGTAATGAAGGAGGGTGGATTCCTTTAACTGATCCCCGGATCCACCACCCATACCGGGCATTTCTCCGGGTGCGGCCACATTTACTGATTCACCACCTTCACTCTTCCCGGTAGCATTCTCAACCACTTCCATTACGGAAGCATCCAGTTTGTCGTAGTATTTACCCAGGAAAATAATATCCAACAGATCCTTACGAATACGCTCCACTTCCTGAATATAATTGGCAAGGTCCTTATAAAGTGGCTGATCCAGTGATCCCTGGTAACTATCGGGTTCCACACAGATCACTGATCCGGTCAGCAATGCTCCATTTATACCCCGGAAATCCCGGGGATTGGAAACATGCATGCATGAAGTCCATTCCGGAAAGACATACCTGAAGGTAGAAATATCCAGGCCCCAGGCATTGCGGTACCCCACATCGAAATAGGGGATCAGGCGGTCAAAACCAAATTCAGAGGCCATGCGGAAATCGGGATCTATTTCCAGGCATTGATCATAGAGCCGGCCAATGGCCTGTACCAATCCTTCACAGAGTGCCACATCAGGCTTCATGGTATTCAGGGGATTGAAATCGAGGGCCCCACCCACACACACTTTGTCGATCTGAAATCCATGGGCGCCATCTCTGACCAGATCCAGAAACTGATCAGATAGTATCTTTTCTATTTCAGGAGTTACAGATGAACGGACATGGTACCGTACATTCAACTGCTTTCTTGCCATCAGTGTACTTTCTCCCCAGCCCATCCAAATGTTTTGTTGCCCGTACCCATCCAGTTGCTTGTACTTATTCAACTCACTTTTATACCAATCCGTATTCTGATCAAGGATGTTGTAATTATTGAATACCAGGCATTTACCACCCTTTGAATCAATGGATTTCATCAACGCCCGGAATCCTTCCCGACCCCCCAGCTTTTCCTCTGGCTGGTATACCGGGTAATCCCGTTCCAGTCCACCCTTGTCCCAGCCTATCAATTCAAAGCAGTCAATGCCATATTTCTGCGCATCCACTGTCCAGCTGTCATAGGTTTTATAATCTGCTATGATCTTATCTTCCGGCTGATAAATAATGGAAGTGAACCATGCACTTTTTTTCCTCAGCCAGCTATTGGAATTATCAAACGGGAAATGTGCCATGAACCATTCTCTGTAAAACTGCGATCCCTGGTGCCAGTCTCCCTGGTGAGCACGGATAATAAACTCTCCCGCTTCCAGTGTTTCTCCTGAATGGATATAGGGATACCGTACATGCGAGAATATCAAACCCACCGGGTGTCCTGCTGCCTGTTCGGTGGTCAGCCAGGCCTCCCGTCCGCCACTTCTGTTAGGCATGAGGTAGGTATGCCAGGTACTGAAGCGAAAGACAGGATCGTGGTAGGCCAGGTAAAGGCCCAGGTCAGCCTCCTCATCGTAGATATCCCACCAGGGCATCACCATGCCCGGATAATCCAGAGACCATTCTGCTGCCTCAGCACCCAGTCCGCGTCCTCCCGGATAATGTTTGAATAGGGATATGTTATGGCTGGAATTGGTATTATAATTGGGGGTGGCCAGTTTAGCGTCCCGATGGGTTCCAAACTGTTTCCATCCGCCGATGCGGGGAAACCAGAATTCTGAGATGGCTTCAGAATGATGATTAGTGAGGCTTGATTTGAAGCTCACATAATCATCAACAAGTGAAACAGAATAACTCAGATCCACCGGGAATTCTCCCTGGGGGGAAGACATGCCTGAAAATTTCACGGAAATTGAATTCCCGTCTCGCGTGACTTCATAGGGCTTTTGATCCATTCCGTCGATATAATTGGCCTGGTAGTCTTCCAATGGCAGACAGATCCGGAAATTTGATACCAGCTGTTTCTCTTCGATGAGTTCAGATTGGTTCGCTTTCACAAATAAGGAGGTGATCGCCCCGGTTTGCTCATCCACCGAAATCCTGAAATGATCATTCTCAATGGTAAGCGATGTCCCGAAAAGTGTTATAACACTTATAAATAGTGCAACAAGAATAAGGCTTGATCTTTTCATCGATATATTTTTTAGTTATTGAATATTGTGATCCGTTTTTAGTTCTGCGGCCTTTTGCAAATCACTTAGCTTAAATTCTGAAATCTCGATATCCTCTTTATTTGTGGCATAGATTACCCAGAGCGAACCTTTGTGCTCAATGGCATGAGGATACTGAAAAGTGCGGCTGTTCTTGGCGCTTCCCGGGTAACGCAGTTCAGGTGCATTATACCGGAGCAGGGATGTATTGGAAAAAGTCCATCCGTCAAGGCTGAATGTGACCGCCAGTGGATCCCGCGTCTTTCCGGGATTATTGATAAGATAGTACTCCCCGCTTGACAGGCGGCCCGTAAAACTTTTTGCGGGGGTGTCGGGGTAGTTTGTCTTAAGGGGAGTCGAGAATGTAAGACCATCATCCATGCTGATGGAATGATACAAAAAACCTTCACGCGCCTTATCCCGAAAGATAAGGTGCACAACTTCATCAGGTCCGATGTACCAGGTTGGTTCACTCATGCGGGCGACAGGTGGTTCCTCCGGCAATATAGTTGAGGTCCACACCTCGCCCTTTAGTGTATTGGAAAGTACAGTGTACACCTTACGTTGGGGTCCGTCTCGACGTGTCATGAACAGCCTGTTCTTAATGGGACGTGGCGGATAATTATTCATGAAATCATCCAGGAAAATACCACAATCGATCCATTTTTCCCCGTCCCATTCAAAGCGCAATAGCTTCAGATTCTCCCATCCTCTTTTATAAACATCTGGTCCAAGACCGATAATACTATCCATATATCCCACAAGTGCAATGAACTTACCATCAAGCTCATAAAAACCGCGTGCAACAACCAACCCGGGTTTTCCATCAGAGGCAACAGGCGAATCAGTGATAACTATGGGAGGATCCCAGTGATGGCCATCCGTGGATGTGGAGTAATGGATGACCTGATCCCGGTCGCTCTCATTGACTGGACCTGAAGACCACATGGCCCAGAACTTATGATCATACCTGATCAGGTAGGAATGCAGGTTAAACTGCCATTCACCTTCATTTGCACGGTACACAGTGCTGGTTTGAGAAGGAATCAATGACAGGCTGCTGAAATCGTTGAAAGCATCCGGATCATTAAGCAGCTGGGTAACATCATGCTTATCCGGGGATGCCTTCTCACGTTGTTCGCCTTTACATGCGACGAGCAGCAATAAGAAAATTATTAGAAATGTTCTTTGAATCATATCTCATTGATTTGTCTTCACAGGCAGAGTGAATAAATATACATCAATGGATAAAGCTGAACAATGCACAAACCGGACTTTGATTTGCATAAAATGATCACACATTTTGCCTGAGCACTCAGGCAAACCAGCTTCTTTCTCTTTTTAAGTCGGAATTTAGAATGTTGTAAGCAATATTGGCATTGGGGATCACCTGGAAATCAAACATTCCAACGCAAATAAAGTCTGCTCCATTTTCAAAGGCGTATTTAAATCCCTCTTCAGGTTTAATGGCTCCTGCAGCAAGCACTTTATAGCCAATCCAGGGTGTTTTACATTTTTTAAAAAATGCAGTTACTTCCTCAGCCGAAGCACACCAACTGTTATCATGAAATTGATCTCGATCCAGACCTCCATTTTTAAGGTCATGCATAAATTCATTGCGGTTTTCAGGGGGAATAGCTGACCAATATTTATCGTGATGAAAGGTTTTCATGAAAAAATCCGTTTCAATTCCATTTTCGACACATGCCATGGGTACCTGGATCGCGTGACCAGCTGTTCCGGCAATTAAACCCTGACTTCTGATATATTCGATGGGTTTTGCGAGATCTTCCAGGCGATTTTCATATACCAGCTCATCGGCAATGCCACCCATAACAAAAGCCCCGACAGCCCCGGCATCAATTGCCATCTGAATGTTGGTAAAGTCATCATCTTTCGGATATGTCTGTGCCAGCCACTGAATTTTACCACCTCTTTTCCTGTACTTTTCCAGTATTCTGATGGTTTGTTCATCTGTTCTGAAAACAATTGTATTGATACCACAGGCTTCATACAGCCATAGATTTTCAATCACCTTCTCATCGGTAAAGTAATTCTTAATCATATCTGACACATAGATCAAATCCCGGGCATGGGCAAAACCAGCTACCAGGTTCCCTCCCGGTAAAATTCTGCTCATCTCAACATGTTTGATTTTACCTTTCGGAACTTTTCCTTTTAGTTCGCTAATATCCCAGGTTTTCGCACTCATTATTGTAGCGCTGGATATGGCGTTGACCTCATTTAAATTACTCTCCTCAAAACTTAACCAACCGTTCCTTTTTGCCATCCCAAAAAATGCAACCCCCAGTACAGGTACTGTAGCAAGATTTTTAATCATTTCTCTCCGGGTATTTATGCCCGATTCATGGCTCTCATGGTTTTCTGCCTGAGGAAATACCCTCTCCTTACGACGTTGATAGATAACTTTTAAAAACCGATCAAGGCTCCATAGGTAGTTCTTCTTCAATACAACAAATACAACTAATATTCCTGCTTCAATTAAGGTTAAATTGACCAGGAAGAAATGGCCCTGAGCGGGTATGCTCGAGTCAATAAATGGAGGATTTGCCACGTAATACATAAGCAGTATCAGGATACCTGAAATACTGGCCAAGCGCGTAAACAGGCCCAAGAACAGACCTAAGCCAATCAATACTAATCCCCAGATATTTAAAAAATCAACAAACTCCAGGGCTGCAGGATTGGAGATGATCCAATGAAAAAAACCAGACAGGAGCCATTTTGATTCCATTAAATAAGAGGCACTTGACCAGCCTGGTAAAGCCAGCTTCGATAGCCCTTCATATAAGAAGTGCCACCCCAATAATACCCGTAGTGTAGTTAATACCACTACTTGCATATTTGCTTGTTGATCTCTATTTTCTTTCATAAAAACAAATTTAAAATAATGAAGAGTAACAATTAAACTAGTACAAATTTTCTCATAATTCGGGCATTTATTTGTATTAAGTGCTTCTACTTCTCGGCTGTGATAGCCACAATACCCAGGGCTGGCATTCTGCCCACACTGTTTATAGTGATACTTTCCACCTCATCTCCCTGGTTCAGATCAATGGTGATGATGCTAAAAACTGATTTTTCAGTTGAGATGACCGGACTTGTACTCCATCCTCTACCTGCGCTGTGATAACCATGGCTGCCTGATATCGGCATCCAGTTATCAATATTCCCCGGATAACACAGGGTTTGCTTGACCAGATGAGGTTCAGGTGAACAAATTGCTACCTTTTGCTCTTCCTCCGGCTTATTACATCTCACAATAATTTGGCCCACTTCATCAGCAAATACATCTTTGTTATTTACATAGGACAATACCAGAAAGTGCATTTTACTTATCTCTTTGTCAACGTGAAATGTTACAGAAGGCGTTGATAAATTGTCACTCACAACCAACAGGCTGTCAGAGTGGAAATCAAAAACCTGTCCCATATCACTCTTTATGCGAAATATACTATCTCCAAGGCTTTCCCCCATATCTTTGAGTCCCTGAAGTGGATTCACAATCTGGTTTAAACCGAGTGCCCGGGTAGCATCAAAAATTCTGAACTTTTTCCAGTCCGTAGCTGTCTGATTTTTAGGGAATGGTAGAGAAAAACTCTGGCCGGTTCTTGCCTGTTCTATTAACTCGATCTCCATCACACTTTGTTCAACTTTAATATCTACAGGCCAGTAAAATGGCTGTTCTCCTCCATCCAATTTCACAAAGAAGGTGCGCCGGGAGAAGGTTTCCCCGGCCAATGATCCAAATTTCATGAAATCTTTCATCAATCCCTGTGCAAGGATAAGTTCAGCCTTGTTTTTATTAAACTCTACACTTGTAAGCAATCCCGAGGGATCTCGTATTCCAATAATGGGACTGTTACCCGAATGACACTGGAACTCGGTGCCTTCTTTAATTGTTGACGGGTACTCAAGATTTATTTCCAGTGGAGAAAAGTCAACTTTTACTGTATGGCGGGTTGATTTGGGGAGATCAATATTCATCTTTATCCCCTTAACAGCAGGTTTATACTGTGGTTGAACGGTCTTCCCATTTACAGTCACTTTATAGGAATTTGCAGGGGGCAGGATCCATTCCAGGGAGGTTGTTATAGCCTGGTTAAGCGTAAGATTCATCTCTCTTGATGTCTCCGTTTGCAGGATATCAAGTTCAATGTCCGGCAAAGAAATTGAAGCCTGGGGCCATGTGTCTGGAAGAGATGGAGCCAGCGTCAACACTTGCCCCCGATCTCTCCACCTGATTCCAAAAAGTCCCTCGATAATACCCTCAAGATAAAAAGATGCAGTAGGAGAAAAGGAAGTTCCTTCATTTTGAGCTGTTTCAGGAAAACAGCCCAGGTTTTGAGGTGCCATCACCAAATCCGCAAAGGCTTCAAACATCTCTCCTCCCTCATTGGAAAATCCTCCTGCACTGAAGGCCTGGGCAGCAATGGGCGTTTGTGGTGCCCCTTCCTGGCAACCAGTTGTGTGGGCAACATGCTCCGGGAAGTTGTTGCTCACATAAATGAGTCCACTGGGCGAAATTAAACGCTCCTTCATGTAGCGTAAAGAAGTGTACTTTCCGAACATGTCGGAGAAACCATACATTGAAGGCCAGGAAAAGGTGTGGTATTGTCCGTCCCAGTGTTTGATACCGTAATGGTCAACATAATAGAGGTACCTGCCCAGACCCGTATCCCAGATTTCTGCATCAAGGGTCGCCCGGGCAATTTTTTCCTGTTGGGCATACTTTTTAGTATCCTCTTCATTTCCAATGGCTTCTGCCAGTACCGACATGATACGCAACATCTCAATTCCGGCCATGCCGGCTGATCCCCCATCATTGGGTGTGTTAACGAAATCTTCCTGGTAACCAATCTGCTGATCGAAACCAATCAACAGATTTTTATCTTTATCATAGGTATTAAAAGTTTGCTCGAACACCCGTTTGGTTGGCTCATACAACTCCCGAATGGTGTTAAGATCTCCGGTTTTATCCAGATAGTGCTCCACATCCCACAGAAAATGGTGGTTCCATAAGAAGTCATTTCTGACCTTCCCACTGGGACAAAGATTATTGATTCGTCCGGTGGGATCAATATTGCGGCCATGTTCGAGCAGGCACAGCTTCGAACGTGTGGTCTGTCCCAAATGATCTGCTACTCTGGGATACATCATTGAATAGAGTGTGAGCCAGTGATCCAGCGATTCGATCCACCCCAGGGGTTGATAGTAACAGTACTCCAAACATAATACTCCCCATTTAAAGGTTTCATCGATATTATGTACCGGAGTCTTAATGGCAGCAATGCGAACAATATCTTCAAAGTAAGAGGTGGTTTCTTGCAGTGCCATCCCCGGCTTGTCTGGAAGGAAACTATTTAGTTTTTTCTCCTCCTCGGCAAAACCTACTATTACATACAAATCATCGGTTTTGGATTTATCCGGACTGAAGATGGCCCTGGCCACATTTAGATCCGGATGCTTAACAAACGGTACCAGCTTGCCATTTTCAAGACCCTTCACCCCAACAATTACCGACAAGTCGGGAGAAGAAATCACAGCCATACCGCTCTCTGCTTTTACGGAATTATTAGCTGCACATTCAAACCCATCCGATGCCAATAATTCGTATCTTACATGGGGCAGGACAAAACCTCCCCGGGCAAGACCACCATAGTTCACCACAATCTGATCCCCTTTCTTCAATCCTGAAAGATTGGTTTTAAATATGGCTGCACCCTCCCGGTCAGGCGATTCTCTGCCATGTATAACGGGTACACATTCAATATTGAAAAATACCCCTTCTACTGTTCCCGTGAGTCTGAATCCATGATTCTCAGGGATCCATCTTGCATCACCCGCATGATGAAACAGAAATTCCGTCCCATCTCTTTCAAGGGCAAAACTGGCTTTTCCTAATACCTGTTGCCGCAGCCACATGTCTGGTTTAGCCGGATAGGTTATCAGTCCAGGCTCAAGACCCTGATGATCAACACAAATAATGGCATCATGATAGGCTGTAAACCAGTCGTTGTATCCTGCAAATTTCACCTGTGCGTTTAATGAAACCAGGGTGAACAATATAGACAATGCTGAAACTGATAATCTGATATTGATTTTTTTCATCACCTTAAAAATAACGATAAGAATCAATTTCAATGTATACCTTCGTTTTATTGTGCATATCAACTTATTTTTTAAGCATCATTTAAAAAGAAGAGACTGAATCAATGAAATCAATAATCTATCTGATATCGACCTTCTGCATCTCATTTTTTCTGGGTTTCCACCAGGATTCATTTGCACAGCCAAGTGTACTACAAGCTGTTGATACTGAATTATCAACTGCCCGAGTGTATACATCAGGAAACCAACTCGTGGTCTCTTCTGGTGTGGTGAAAAGGAGGTGGAACTGGACGGGCAGCGGATTCCAAACGGTTGGTATTGAAGACTTAGAATCAGGTCGTGAATGGTGTACAAAAGAAGCTCGTTT
>JAOZUK010000263.1 GCA_029938715.1 Bacteroidales bacterium
CGGTAGTAATTACCAATACCTGATTATTTGTAATGTCAGGCACTGCATCCAGCGGCACCTTTGTCACGGAGTATATACCTCCTATGATCAGACCAATGGTCATAAGTCCTATGAGTGCCTTATTCTTTATTGAAAAAGATATAATACTATTTATCATTTCGTCATTGTTTTATTTGCATATAACTTGATTATCGATTGATTTCTCTACTTCATAATAGATCTTAAAGTTTTGTGCGTTCATGAAGTATGCTAAACCTGGTTCTCCCCTTTCTTTAAGCCCAATTATAGCATCGCATTTAAGAATAGTGTCTCCTGAATATGCATCAGCCACATATGCTATTTCATCATAGTGGATGGTGAGAGTTTTTCTGCAGTTCTCGCTGCACGCATAGAAAATGCCATCATTTAGAGTGAACTCTTCACTATCATGATATGTAAGTCTATTGCTATTCATACAAATCAAATTCCCTGAAATCCTTTTACCATATAATGTATATCTTCTGAATGCATATTTTGTATCGCACCAATATGTAACGAAAACTAGAATCACCCCTAAAAACAGAAAAAGAATACTGAACCGTATTATCATGAATTTTCTGAATCTTTTATCTTCTTGTTTTTGCTTCTCTTGAAGCTGCTTATTATTTAATTTTTTCTTGCGCATCTGTCAATTTTATAAATCCAAATGATAGCAATCAAGATTTAACTGATTAAGCTCAGCTATGAAATATAGAGTGTGGTAGACATGAGTAGAATTCTCATATCCAACCAGAAAATATGATTATGAATTATATTTTTGGCGGACGCCAAAAAGAAATTGTTGGACTCTTTTGATTTTTTTCAATGAAATCACTGAACTGATCAATACCATCCGGTCTGGGAAGAATAAACTCTTCAAATGAAAATTCGAAAAGGGATTGACAACATGTGCAAAAACAAAATGGTGAGCACAAATCAATGCTTTCATGGCCATTCTGATTATCGATAACGATTGTAATGTCGGATTGGGACTTAACAGCAGAATGCGCATCAAAACAAGGCATAACAGTTAATCCTAACACGTACATCGATAATATGACCACAAAAAATTTCAAATCCAAATCCTTCTTTAGGGATATATTTACAAAAGTATAACTTATTTTAATGCAACTCAGTTGCAAACTTAATAATTACAATTTGGACATACCCCCTTTACTACAAGATTAACGGTGTTAAGTTGGAAGCCACGTGGAAGATCAAAGGATGGTACAGACATATCATTTAAGCAATAAGTATGTTTACACGATAAACACATAAAATGTACATGCAGATCATCATGTTGACACTCGCATTTCTCCAAACACAGAGCGTATTTTACCGAACCTGATCCATCATCTATGCTATGAATCAACTTCTTTTCTTCAAAGGTTTTTAATGTTCTGTAGAGGGTGGTTTTATCCGCTTTCTCAAATTTTTTCTCCAGCTCTGGCAAACTTATCGCTGCTCTCTGCTCAGTTAGCAAACTTAAAACCAACTGCCGCATTGCTGTAGGTTTAATTTGTCTTGACTCCAGCTTTTTATCAATTTCCTGATCCATTTGATTCCAATGATTTAACAAAGATAGAATATTCCTCGTTGTAAGCAGTGAGGAAAGTCAATTTGAAGAGAGTTTTCGCAAAGTCTTATAAGGACTTGCTGTGCAAATATTTAATTTGATTTTGTTCTTCTGGCAATGGTGATAATCATTCCATGAAAGAGTGCTGGGAGAGTATCATTGAGGATTTCAAAAAGCACGCCCTGTCGGGCACTCTACTTTTTGAAAAGTGCAAAGGTCAGCCCTTCGAAACTTTTGCCCGCGCGCAGGAAAACAAGTGATCACTGTGGTATTCAGGATTTCACAATTTTTCACTGTTATGCACAACCGGGTTTGTGAATATACCGATTTAACAGGATTTTTTGATCCCGCCGGAAACGCCATAGTTCAGGAATTTTCACCTTCTTCTCCTCCGAAGAAGGTTCGAATTTCGTTCAAAACATCCGACATTATAGGACTTCTCCCACTCGTTGGGCGGTGTCCTTTCATTTTACCACCGTTGTCAAAATGGTAAGGAAGTAAGGCGGATTTCTGTCAATCATGATAAGTTCTAATTTACCCTCACTTTAATACATATATAAGTTATATATACCCTCACTTCATTACATTTATCTCTCGTAAATACCCTCACTTTATTACATATTTAACTATATTTAACCAAATGTTTAAAGATCCAATAAAATGTTCAATAGGGATATTATTAACGAATTTAGAAAATGGGCCCAAAAACGTAACCGTAAACCACTGGTAATTAGAGGTGCCCGCCAGGTGGGAAAAACTACTGTAGTACGAATGTTTTCATCTGAGTTTGATCAATATATCTCTTTAAATCTGGAAAGAGATGAGGAACGGATTATCTTCGAAAGAAACTATCCTTTTTCCGACCTGGTGATATCGCTCTTTTTGTACTCCGGGAAAAAACGAGAGGGTGGTAGAACACTCATCTTTATTGATGAGATACAAAATTCACCCAAAGCAATTTCCTTGCTGCGTTATTTTTACGAAGATACACCCGACCTCTATGTAATCTCAGCAGGTTCATTATTGGAAACTGTACTGGATAAAAAAATTTCATTTCCTGTTGGAAGGGTTGAATACATGGCAATGCATCCTTGTAATTTCAGGGAGTACCTAAATGCCAATGGGCAAGAGCAATTGAGCGAAATTCTGGATAATCCCAAAGCTCCTGGTTTTGCCCATGATCTATTGATAAGTTGGTTTAGAAAGTATGCAACTACTGGAGGGATGCCTGAAGTAGTTGCGTCCTATGCAAATCAAGCTGACCTGACTGCACTGCAACCCATTTATGACACACTTATTCAATCCTATATGGATGATGTTGAAAAATATGCTAAATCCTCTGCTCAGGTTCAATACATCCGGCATGTGGTTGGAAATGCTTTTGGTGAGGCAGGCTCTAAGATCACTTTTGAGAAGTTTGCAAATTCGGCATATCGTTCCCGGGAAATGAAAGAAGCCTTTCTTGCAGTCGAAAAAGCCATGTTACTGAAGCTTATATATCCATGCACTTCAGTTCAGTTTCCTGCCAATCCGAACCTGGTAAGAAAACCAAGGCTCCATGTGGTGGATACCGGTTTAATCAATCATGTAAAAGGATTAATGGGGGAGTTGGTATTTAGTGAAAACATTAGCGATGTATACAGGGGGATCATCGCTGAACATATTGTCGGACAAGAACTTCGGACATCGAGCTATTCAGTTTTGCATAAAATCCATTTCTGGATAAGAGAAAAAAAAGAATCAAGTGCCGAAGTGGATTATATCCTCCCCTGGCAGGGAAAACTAATCCCGATTGAGGTGAAATCAGGTACAATTGGTAAACTTAGATCGCTTCATCAATTTATGGACCAGGTGCCACACTCCATTGCGGTAAGGGTATGGCAGGGAGCCTCTTCCATCGAAAAAGCCAGAACTACTTCCGGAAAAGAATTTACCTTGCTAAACCTTCCGTTTTATCTTGTACATCGTATTGAAAATGAGCTCAACAAGTTACCTTTTTAGTCTATCTGGATATTTCTATTCTGATAAGAAAAATTGGTAACGCCCGAAAGCTGCTCAGGGAGGACAACAGAAAGCCTTGCACAAAAGTGTGAGGCTTTTTTGTTGGACTTCGACCCAAACTTGTTTGAGGGAGAAGGACCGCAAAAAAGAATCAGGTGAGCGAGTATTGCTTCAGGGCAATTGAATTATTCTAATGTTTCTGAAATGAATTTCAGCTCCCTCCGATTCAAGACATATAAACCCTTCCTTTTTAGTGGCTTTACTTATCCCGTTAACAAATTTACCATTTACCGAAAGCTTAATGGTTCCATCAATACACACCACTTCGTAGGTGTTCCACTCCCCTCTTCCTTTACACCTGTTTTCAACAGATTTACTACGGCGTCCCCTTGGATTATCAGGCACTGTTTCTATCCCCCCAACACCAAATATTTCGCCATGTACATAAGCAACCGGAGGTGTTTTACCATCTCTTGTATTCAGGTTTACCCAATCGAGTTCCAGCATTTGTACTTCTACCCCGTTTGGCAAAAGGTTGTCGCCTGGCTCAGCATCGCTCCACACGAAGGTCCCTGAGTTCCCTCCCGGTTCCAAGTGTTTCCATTCGATGTGCAACAAAAAGTTTTCATACCTCTTTTCTGAACGAATTACTCCAATCGGATGCCCTGAACAGATTATCTCATTCCCCTTTACTTTCCAGGTTCCAGCCTCAGTATTTACCTGTATCCAGTGAATGGGTACACCTTCCATATTCTCACCTGAAATAATCTTTTGGAGACCAATCTCTTCACCAAAACTGAAAAGTGATTCCTGCGCTGACATAACTCCGGCCAATAGTATTAGTCCTGTAATAAAAAGCAACTGTTTCATTTCAATCAAATTAGAGTTAGACTTAAGTCAAGCTATTTCCCTCCCCTGCCCGGGGAATTTCTTCAGGAATTCCGGGAACCGGGCCAAAAGCATAAGTTTTGGGTCCCAAATAGAGGTCTGAGTTCATTATTTCTTCCCATGTAACATCTTTTCCGGTATAGGCCGAAATTCTGCCCATAATGGTCATCAAGGTCGAATTCACCTGTGCTTCAGCATCGTTAACGGTGTTTCCGGTTCTAATACCGGTTACAAGATTAATGTGTTCCTGTACAAACGGATTGGTAACTTTCCAATTCGATTCGGTATCTCCTTCTTCCGGTTTCGGATATTTCCATACTTCATTCCCATAAACATCAAGAATTTGACCAGAAGCAATAGCAACTCCATTAGTACCTACAATACGTTCCACCCTGCCGTTGGTACAGCCATTTATCTGACGTGCTGCACAGTGTGTTCTTACACCATTTTCGTAGACGTACTCCACATTAAAAAAGTCATACATATCACCTGTAATCCTCCTTTGGCGGCCACCCCAGCCAACTGCTTTAACCGGCGTCCTACCCATGTGCCAGCTCATTACGTCAATTTCGTGAATAAATTGTTCGGT
>JAOZUK010000730.1 GCA_029938715.1 Bacteroidales bacterium
CAAGGCGCAAAGTTAACAAAACGGCCCATAATCCCCAAATAAAGGGGGATGCAAACAGGGCCAACGCATATAAAGATCAGGAAATGAACTGGGATTAACAATTTCACTACGGTTGTTAACACCTGTTGGCTGTGAATTCGTGTAACTGGTGTGTTTATTAACAATTGTGCATAACCTGAGGTGTGAGGTTGATTGTTAGTCACCTCAATTACTGTGTTTTACCCCCAAACCTAGCGATTTTTGTTGAGACACAAAAATCTCGACAGAATGAAAACCTCCCTTCACGATTATTTCAGCCAATTACCCGATCCTCGCATCCAGCGCAATAAGAAACATCTGCTAATAGACATCATCGTATTAAGCGTCATAGCAGTTCTGTGCGGGGCTGAGTCATGGAACTCGATCGAGCTATTTGGCAACTCTAAGAAAGACTTCTTATCAAAGATTCTTAAGCTACCCCACGGTATTCCGTCTCATGATACGATCAACAGGGTTTTCTCACTTATCAACCCGGGTAAGTTCGAACAACTGTTTGCCCAGTGGGTACAGTCATTGATAGAAACTAAGATACCAGGGGAGGTTATAGCCATTGACGGCAAGGCCATGCGAGGTTCAAAAGATAGTTTTCATGAAAAATCACCCGTCCATCTTGTAAGTGCATGGGCCAACAGTAATCAACTGGTATTAGGCCAGGTCAAAACCAGTGAGAAATCCAATGAGATCACCGCCATCCCCGAACTATTGAACTTACTTGACATAGAGGGGTGTATTATTACTATTGATGCCATGGGCACCCAAAAAAAGATAGCCGAGACAATCATTGATAAACAGGCGGATTACATCCTTGCGTTAAAGGGTAACCAGGGATATCTGAAAGAAGATGTCCAGAACACTTTCCTAAGGCAACAACCGGACTCCACCAATGAAACCGTTGAAAAAGGCCATGGCAGAATAGAGACAAGAAAATGCGAGGTAATCAATAAACTGGATTTCCTTGATGAAAAAGAACAATGGGCTGGACTGAAAAGCCTTGCACGCGTTACTGCAAAAAGAGAGATCAATGGTAAGCAGTCATCTGAGGAGCGATTATACATCAGTAGTGTTGAATCAGATGCGAAAAGCTTTAACACGTTCATCCGCCAACACTGGGGAGTAGAGAACTCGCTGCATTGGACGCTTGATGTTACCTTCAGGGAGGATGCCCAAAGAAAAAGAAATGGTCATGCGGCAAGTAACTACGCACTGGTGGAAAAGATTGCTCTAAATCTGTTGAAGATCGAGGACTCCAAGAATATGAGCATTAAAAGTAAGCGGTTAGTGGCTGCCTGGGA
Source organism: Bacteroidales bacterium (assembly GCA_029938715.1). Classification (GTDB taxonomy): domain Bacteria; phylum Bacteroidota; class Bacteroidia; order Bacteroidales. The sequence goes on from JAOZUK010000730.1 coordinate 1,332, forward strand.
TAATGAGTTCCTGCTAAAAGTCCTTAGAATTTAAATGCGTTGACCCTGGGGATGCAAATCCCTGAACATGGCTTATTTGCGCTTCTTTTGGCAACAACGTAT
>JAOZUK010000264.1 GCA_029938715.1 Bacteroidales bacterium
TAACTCCACCAACGGTAGAGATAAAGAAAAAGAAGTATTGCAGGTTCAGAAAGAATCGCATTAAATACATTGATTACAAAGACCCCGAATTCCTGAAAAAGTTCCTGAATGAGCAGGGTAAGATTCTTCCGAGGCGGTTAACCGGCACCTCGCTGAAGTACCAGAGAAAAATAGCAGTAGCCATTAAACGGTCAAGGCACCTGGCTATGCTTCCTTATGTAACTGATATGTTAAAGTAATTAGGAGGAACTTGAAATGAATGTGATCTTAAAACATGATATGCCTAACCTGGGACACAAGGATGACATCGTTCTGGTGAAGGACGGATATGCCAGAAATTACCTGATTCCCAAGGGATATGCTATTAATGCAACTGCCCAGGCCAAGAAGGTACATGAAGAGATTCTTCGCCAGCGCGCTCATAAAGAGGCGCAACTGAAGGATGCAGCTCTTGCTATGGCTAATAAGCTGAAAGAAGTTTCCCTGACCATTGGAGCCAAAACCAGTACCAAAGGGAAAATATTTGGTTCGGTGAACACCATCCAGATTGCTGAGGCGCTCGTAGAGAAAGGATTTGAAGTGGAAAGAAAGAACATTTCCATAAAGGATGACCTGATCAAAGAGATTGGAAGTTATTCAGTCACAGTAAAGCTTCATAAAGAAGTTCTTGTGGACGTTCCCTTTGAAATCGTATCTGAATAGTACTGCAATACATATTTCTTAAACCGCCAGGAATTCACCTGGCGGTTTTTTATTCCCCTCTTTCAGCCGAGGACTATTTTATGGCGATAGTTTCGATTTCGATAAGTACACCCAGTGGAAGTTCCTTCACTGCAAATGCGGCCCTTGCCGGCTGCTCAGCCGGGTAGTATTTTGCATAGATCTCATTCATCGCTTTAAAGTTGACCATATCTGAGAGCAGGCATGTGGATTTAACCACATTTTCAAAACCATATCCTGCTGTTTTCAGAATGGCCCCTATATTTTTCATTACCTGCTCAGTCTGTTCGCGGATTCCTCCTGTCACAATTTGTGCATTTTCCGGGTTTAATGGGATCTGTCCGGATATGTATAGAGTTCCGCCCGCTTCAACAGCCTGTGAATAGGGTCCCACTGCTGCGGGTGCTTTATGGGTGTGAATGATTCGTTTCATATGTACGATTTTAGAAATTATCCTGCCACGACTTCCTCTTGTTGTATTTCAGATCGGAAAGTATTCCTGATTTGGCATTGATTTGAAAATTGTAGGATTTATAGGTTCCAAAAGGCACCACAGAGATCCGCATCTCCCAGCAATGCAGGTCCCTGTATATACTCAAATTGGTAGTGGTAAACTGTTTCCTGTCAAGGTCGTATCCCGTATTGAATCCTATCTTCCAGTTGGCTGAAAGACTGAAGTCGCCCGACGCCCTAACGGTTTGAATCACTGTGGAAATATCTTTGGGTTTCTGGTAACTGAAACTATAATCAATCCGCACGGACCACGGTATATCAAAATCCACATAGTCGCCGTAATAATCTTCCCTGTTGGGATCATAGTATTCATTTGGATCGTTGCCAGCCATGTCCCGGTTATTCAACTGAGATTCCCGGTCCATATCCTCCTGACCTGCTTTACTGCCCTCCTTGTTCTGTTTGGATTTCAGAGAGAATCCGGCAGTTACACTGGCATTGGATAACCTTAAAGGTTTACCTGTCTGCGAAAAATAGGTCTCTCGTGTTCTCGAATGCAATTCATCATAACCAAATGGATCCATTACTCCCCTGAACGAAAGGTTCAGCTTGTTATTAAATAACCTGGTGTTCCCGTTAAAGCTTACCGGACGCCAGGCCGGCGTAAGTGTATCCTTATGAAAGAGGTTGTAGCTGGTACTAAAATTAAAGTTATCCAGGATCTTTACTTTTTCCAATTCGTCGATGGTATCCACTTTTGATCTCATCTTTGCCTCTAGGGTGTTTCTAAGGGAGAGGCTCAAATTACCCGATGCTCCGTTAAAAGTTGGTGTCCCGTATATCTGAGACTCATAGATGGAGTAGGTCTCAATGGTATCATTGTTATCTTCAGGGTCGACCACAGACCGGTAATAATTGGCCTGTATGTTAGTCATATCAGGCACAAATGAGAAACTGGCCGATGGGGTCATCACATGTCTTATTACATCGAGCCGTCCATCGCCTTTGAACTGGTACATCCCGAATATCTTGGGAGCAATCCCGGAGCCAATGCTGGGAAAAAGGGATTGTGCATATGAAAACTTACCAATAAGGGTATCATTTATTATGGCACGGCTACTAATCAAGTTCCCACTCTCATCATATTCCTCATCATATCCCGATACAAACTTATAGGTCTGCTTTGAATAGAACATCCCGGTATAGTTCATTGAAGGAGTAATGGCAAAACTCTGAAGCATGGGAGTCTTCTTAAATGGCTTGATATTCAGACTAAGGGGAATATTGTGCTTGTAACCATTTCTCATATCATCGAACACTTCAGTGGTAAACAGCAGGGAATCATAGGTATTGATCCTGTTTTCCAGGATACTTGTATAACTTAACTGGATATCTTCATACCAGCGCTTGGGGCCGGTGGCTGATTTGCGTTTAAAAGGATTGATCCTGGCCATATTCACAGAGATCTTAGGAAGGGTCATATTGACCGCTTTTGTATTGCTGTTCTGAGAATGGTTCAACGATGCACTCAGATTAAAGGGACTGTTGGGAAATGTTTTGGTATAGGAAATACTGGATTGCTTTGTATTTCTCATTACGCTGTTGATGTTCCGGGTATGATTTGCATCGTAGGCTGAACTGGAGAGGTTTACACTGGCCCGGAATGAGCTGTTTGGGTTGGCCCTGGAGTCCTGACCATGACTCCAACCGATGGAATAGTCCCTGCTGACATCGTAAAAACCTTCAATATTCTTATAACCGGAAATATTTTTAAAATATTTAAGATTCAGGTTTCCGCTAAACTTGTAATTCACCTTGTAAGTGCTCCCCACCCTTACACCCCAGGTTCCGTTGGTGTAAATATCGCCTGTTACTCTAAGGTCCATATAGTCATTCATGGCAAAGTAATACCCTCCTTCCCTGAGGTAGAAGCCTCTTCGTGATTCCTCCCCATATTTAGGGATCAGGATACCGGAAGTTTTTGTTTTTGAATTGGGGAAAAAACCAAAAGGAATACCCAGGGGTAAAGGAACATCCGCAAGGACAATATAGGCGGGACCAGAAACAATCTTATCACCGGGCATGCTGATTCCTTTGGAAATGGCGATATAGAAATGAGGGTGGGGAGCATCACAGGTGGTATATTTGCCATTCTTCAGGTGTACATGACCATTGGATTGTTTCTTGGTCTCTTCCGAATGAAGATACCCTCCCTCCTGCTGGGAAACCACCTCTTTGATATACCCCTTCTGGGTCTTAAAATTGTATTTCAATTGTTTTGATTCGAATGAATTATTCTCATCGGTAAACACAGGATTTCCGGCGAGTTCTCCTGAAGAGTCGGGCATTCCAAAGGCCTCTACCAGGTTGCCTTCCATTTCGTAGCGGATATATGCTGCTTCAAGCGTTATCTCTTCATAGACGATCCGGGCATCGCCGTAGAGTTCAACCATGCCTCCATCCAGCGAGAACACCAGTGAATCGGTGGCCGTGTACTTCACCTCCGATTCAATATCACTCCCTGCACTTTCAACCAAAGGAATGGTATCACCTGTAATTGAATCAATGGTAAATGCTTCAGGCATTTCACTGAGTAGAGAATCGGATACCACAGTAGAATCGGGCTGTTGCGCATGCAATAAGCTGCTGGCTGAAACAGTTAGTAAGATGATGAAAAGTATCTTAACCGGGTCGTAGTGCAATCTGATTAAACTTATATTTTTGTGATAAACGTAAAGGTAATGCCAATATATATAAAACGGTCATTTCGGACGTTTCTTGTATCAACAATTTTGGTCATTGGATTTGCTATTGTTGCACTTGGAGGGATTAGTGAAGATCCACCCAAAGGGATTCACACAGTAGTTATCGATGCCGGACATGGAGGAAGGGATCCAGGGGCAATAGGCAAAAAAGGAAAGGAGAAGGATATTGCCCTTTCCATTGCCTTAAAGGTTGGTAATTACATAGAAGAAAATGTTCCGGATGTAAAAGTGATTTATACCCGGAAGAAGGATGTTTTTGTAGAGCTTATGGACCGGGCGGAGATAGCCAATGAGGCTGAAGCTGATCTGTTTATATCCATCCATGTGAATGCCCATTCCCGTTCATCTGCGCGAGGTACGCTCACCCTTGTTCTGGGTCAGCATCGTGCTGATGAGAATTTTGATGTGGCTGTAAGGGAAAACTCTGTGATTCTTCTGGAAGAGGATTATGAAACCAGGTATGAAGGATTTGATCCTACATCCACTGAATCGCACATAATGTTTTCGCTGATGCAGAAAACCTATTTTAAGCAGAGCATTGAATTTGGCGATTTTGTTCAGGATCAATTCAGGGATCGGGCAGGAAGAAAGGATCTGGGCGTGCGCGAACAGGGGCTCTACGTTCTGGCTCAGACTGCCATGCCAGGGGTTCTGGTGGAGACCGGTTTCATTTCTAACCCGGATGAGGAGAAGTACCTGATGACGACATATGGACAAGAGCTCATAGCTTCTGCCATCTATCGGGGATTTAAGGAGTACAAGGAAGAAATTGACAGGCGTAGTAATTTAACCATTGTAATACCTGAGGAGACTCCTGATTTGAGCGATCAGCCCCTTGAAAATCAAACCAATATAGGACCTGACCAGGTTGTTTTCAGTATCCAGGTGGCATCCTCAAAAAGCAAGATCCCCACCGATCCATCTTCCTTCAAAGGACATAAAGATGTAAGGATTCTTACCAGTGGCAGGTGGTATAAATACCTGATAGGAAAAGATATAAGTTATTATGATGCATTGGAAAAATGCAATGCAATCAAAGCTGATTATCCAGATGCATTTGTAGTTGCCTCAAAAAATGACAAACTTGTACCTCTGAAGGATGCCCTTCAGGAAATCAACAAGTAACATGAA
>JAOZUK010000731.1 GCA_029938715.1 Bacteroidales bacterium
AATAACAATCAAAAGGAGGAAGTAATGAAGAAGATAATTTTTACATTGCTTATTTTAACACTCGCATCATCTCTATTTGCACAAGTACAGATAACAAACACAGATATTTACCGCACCGCCGAACAAATGCTTCTCGCTAACGAAATAAATGAAAGCGGCGAACCCTTTGCGGAAGAGCTTGGGTACAATCTCGATGATTTGGATCCAGCAGTTCCGTACGCACCGGATTCAATCTCTTACAATTTAGGAATTAATAATTATGAATATTCCAGGTATCAGCTCGGCACAATAGTTTCGCGTTCAGGAATGGGACTCCATATGATCTGGGCACCGGTAATTGGAGAAATGGCAGCAATTGGTAACAGACCCAAATTTTGACGGCTCTATGACCGGAACTCCAAATGGGTATAATGAAGATGATATGCTGATGAAAAATATAATGCATTTTGGAATGCTAGCAAATCAAATGCCCCCTAAAAATCCTTGGCCTCAATTTGCAGAGTTTGTTGATGGCGATCCTCATTTGCCACAGCCAGTTGCTCCAGATTTTGGGATGGACTTTTCAACTCTTCGCTGGGATAGAAGCAAGATGACTAAAACATTAAATCCGGCTGCAATGGGACAAACCCTAATGAAGCAATATTTATGGGCGCAGGATATGCTTGGCGCATTTCATGATGGTGATGGCGAAGGAATTGAACCGGATGGAATAATTACTCCCGATTCTGTTGGCAGCCCAAATTTTGATCCTGATAATAATGTTTTTTATGGTGGAGATGCATTGGACGGATTTATCGGTCAAGTACTTACTGCAGAAGGAATAAACAAAACAAAATTTATTCTTACCCAGCTTGCTTATGATGGAACATCGTTAGGAATGGTTGATCCAATGACATACGATCCGGCAAATGGAGTTAAGTATTTCCCACATGCAATTTCTGTAACCGAGGAAATGGTTGATTCAACAATGCCGCCTAAGCCTAACAGTTTTACTGTTACAGATGATAAAAGTTATCTCTGGGATCAGTTCTCACTTATATGGGGAACACTAAATTTTGCAAATATGATGGATCCCGATAACAACTCATCATCAGCACATACAGCTTATCATTCTGTGTTTGATGGAAATCCATTTCCGGCACCAATGTCACAGACTGGAATGCCAGGTCCATACGATCTAATGAAAGGTGCAAGCATGGTGCTTTTCCAAAATATTATGGCAATGCATTATAAAATGGCTGCTGGCTCATTCGTTGATATGGCTTGGTTAGATAACGGACAAATTGTTATGGGCAATTCAATTTCTACTGTTAATGCTGGTTACATCATTGTAGCGTTATCATCGGTCGTGGATGAATTCCAAGGAATGCCTTTGGAAGGTATGGCGTTAAATGCTTTAAAAATGCAGGCAGATTTTATTATAGACTCATT
>JAOZUK010000732.1 GCA_029938715.1 Bacteroidales bacterium
TTCAAATCACTCAAGTTTTGGGATCAATGCGGGAATCCATATCGATTTCTAGGACATACATCTCTTATTAGGGCATAATAACAAGTGTGAAGGGGCAGTACCAGAAGGTACGGCCCTTTTCTAGTAGCGGGGGTAGTGTTGTTCAGCCTTCGGCTTCACGAGTGCCGTTTGGGGGTGCTTTACCAAAGGCTTAAGTGCCTGAAAATCAGATGTAGATTTGTCAGCACTTTTGATGTATTTCATCATGTATTCAGCGCATCACTTAAAGTATCGCTTTTTTGTCAGCAAGTCGAACAAACAATGCCTCCACAATCACGGGTTTAATTTGATTGTAAGGAAAAGATATCATCAAGATTATTGCTAATTTGCAGTAAATCAAATTAATCTTTATTTGACGCTTGTTGATGTCATTTTTTCGTGATCACACATGTCAGAAACAAATAGAATATAAGCGAGAACTTTCGAAGGATCTTGATATTGAGAAGGAAGTCATAGCTTTCCTCAATTATCACGAAGGTGGTATCATTTATATTGGGATTGATAAAGAGGGATCTGTTGTGGGAGTTGAGGATGTAGATCCCGACATGTTAAAAATCAAAGACAGGTTGAAGAACAATATCCAGCCATCCTGTCTGGGGTTGTTTGATGTCAGGTCAGAGAAAAGTGGTGAGAAATACCTGATCAAGGTTATTATTGCCAGTGGGCCAGAGAAACCATATTTCAAGAGAAAATATGGCATGACGGAGAAAGGCAGTTTCATAAGAGTTGGCACTGCTTCTGAACCAATGCCGCAGAAAATGATCGAGGAACTGTTTTCGAAGCGGATCCGAAACTCACTTGGGAAGATTGTCAGCCGTAAACAGGATCTTCGATTTAAACAGTTGAGAATTTTCTATGAAGAAGCGGGTTTCTCTTTGAATGAAAACTTTGCATCCAATCTGGAATTGCTGGCGGACTCGGACAAGTACAATTATATTGCATACCTGCTTTCAGACACTAATTCTACCTCAATTAAAGTTGCCAAATACGGTTCTTTATCCAGGACTGATCTTATTGAGAATAATGAATATGGATATGCCTGCTTAATCCGAGCTGCGAAACGGGTTCTGGATAAAATCGAATTAGAAAACCCGACTTCGACCAGGATCACCTCGAAAGAAAGGGTCGATAAAAATCTGTGGGATATGATTGCCCTTCGGGAAGCTATCATTAATGCATTCGTTCATAATGATTTCACTGGGGAAGTTCCTCCGAAATTTGAGATTTTCCCTGACAGGATTGAGATCACATCGGCCGGAGGTTTACCTGAAGGTCTAAGTCAGGAAGAGTTTTTCTTGGGATTTTCAGTGCCGAGGAACAAAGAACTCATGAGGATATTCAAAGATCTTGGAATGGTTGAGCAACTTGGTTCTGGGGTTCCAAGGATTTTGG
>JAOZUK010000084.1 GCA_029938715.1 Bacteroidales bacterium
GATTTTCACTGTGGGCCCAGATGGGCTCGAACCATCGACCCCCTGATTATGAGTCAGGTGCTCTAACCAGCTGAGCTATGGGCCCTGAAATCTTCCGGTCTGGTTGTTCTCTGGATTTGGGATTGCAATATTACACAATTTACAAATAACTGGCAATATGAAAGCCTCGCTGTTTTTCATTGGGGTGAACTCTTTATGTGGTTATTCACCTCCTTTTCCCAATCGGTCAGTTTTTGAGTCAATTCTATGACCAATTCCGGATTGGTTTTTGCCAGGTTATGAGCTTCTTCGGGATCATTTTTAAGATTGAACAGTTGAGGGATCTCTTCGGGTGCTAAACTCACAAGCTTCCATTCACCGCTGCGAATAGCACGTTGTGATTTGTACTGCCAGTAGAGGTCACGCTCACTAAGGCTCTCACCTTTTATAAGAAGATTTTTCATGCTGATGCCATCTAAATCTTCCGGAATGCTCCCCCCGGCCACCCCCACGATGGTAGGGAAGAGGTCCATAGACATTACGGTTTCGTGGCTTACCCCCCGAGGCTTGATGGTTTCAGGCCACCAGGCAATAGCAGGAACCCGATGTCCGCCTTCCCATACGGTTCCTTTTGAATCCCGGAACGGGGCATTGCTTCCCACATCCCTGGTCGCTCCATTATCGGAGCAAAAAAGAACCAGGGTTTTTCTATCCAGATCCAGCTCCTTGAGTGTTTGAATGATATTTCCAATTCCCTCATCCATCACCTCAATCATCTCCCTATGCATGGCCTGATAATCCTCTTCAGAACCTCTGACAGGATAGTCCGTTCCAGGCTCTCCTCCGACCTGGCGGTCAGCCTTTGATGCCCTGCCCTGGTAGGGATAGTGGGGAGCCTCATGGGGAATATAGAGCAGGAAATTCTTCTCTTTGTGCTTCTTGATGAAATCCACCGCATGTGTGGTGATGATATCAGTGGTGTAACCCTCTTCCGGAATCAGCTGATCTCCCCTCCACCAATCTTCGTAACCAGCCTGGTCCACATGTGAATGGTAATCCACATTGCCTGCCAGGAAACCCACATATTCATCAAATCCCTGGTGCACCGGGTTAAACCTGGGATCATAACCCAGGTGCCACTTCCCAAATATGCCGGTGATGTATCCGGCGCTTTTCATGGATTCGGCAAATGTGGTCTCTTCTAAACTAAGACCCAAATCCCGTTTTGCCACGGTTACCACAAAGCTTATGCCTGTCCTTTGCTGATATTTTCCCGTTAACAAGGCAGCCCTGGTGGGGCTGCACACTGTCCCATTGGAATGATAATCGGTAAAGCGGATTCCTTCAGCTGCCATACGGTCCAGGTGAGGTGTTTGAATCTCCTGGTTTCCATAGCAGCCAAGATCCCCATAACCCAGATCATCTGCCATGATCACAATGATATTGGGTTTTAATACTTTTGATTCTGGGCTATTACATGACTGAAGTGAACCATTTAACAGGATCCATCCGGTAATCACAATTGTAGTGAAGCGCATAGGTTTATTCTGGTATTTGCATTGAAACGTTTAATTAACCTTAAGGTGATAAGCCACTCCCCACTCGATCCAATCGGATCGTACCCCATTTTTAGTTTTGATGGCCACATGTACATACATTCGATCTGTCAGCCGTAATCGTCCTCCTCCCCTGGCAAACCAGAATCCCCTGTCCTGGGTGTGCTGAACAAAGTAGGTACCCAGGTTAAACATTAGCGTAATACGATCGATGGTTTGCTGATAGCCCAGATGTGTACCTAAATACATTTTCTCATAATTGGTAACGTTTTCAGGGGGCACACTTCCAATGGCCAGAGCCGTGGATCCGTCATAAAACCAATCAAGGCCCAGGGTAATTGCCATACGCGGATTGAATTTGTAAGCATAATCCACCGTCACCGAGGTGTTGAAATAGCGATTGGGGTTTGTCTGATTAAGGGGTTTTTCCTCAACCGTTCCAACGGCAGCCATAAATTGCACTTCACCTTTGGGAGTATATTCAGGAGGTTCTGTGTATATGCGTTCAACGGGCTCCACCAGCATATACCGCATACCAAGGCTCAATCCCCAGGTATTTACTCCTTTCTGAGGCATATGGATCCGTCCGTTTGAATGGTGGGTAAGACCATACCCAAGATTCATATCAAGCCTGTTGGTCAGCGAAACATCCATGTTTAATTTAAACCCAAAAAAGAGATTGAGATGGGATGCAACCACATCATTGTATGGATTGGTAACAGGATCGTGAACAATGGGGGTATAACTCAGGCCCACAGATAGATCCGTACTAAAGGCAAATCGGCCCACAGTGGCAATCGGGGTATTGTAAAATCCATAAAAGGCAAATGGATTGCCCACCATCGTATCCTGGCGATTCATTACCAGATCTGCATAGTAGAGTCCAAATCCAATTTTTGGATATCTATTGTACTGTTGCCATATTTTCCGGCCAGTGGTCTGAAATCCCAACCGGGCCTCCAAACCCCAGTATCCTGCATCAAACTGCTCCTGTAAATATTCAGTTCTGCTCCAGAAAATCCCATTGTGATATAACATCTGAATATAGGGCTGTCGCCTGTTTGGGTCAGGAAATTCATCCTGGGTAAAACTGCTGAGGCAGAGGGATAGAAGTCCAATGGTAATAACAACAACTCTCATGTTCAGTCCTTTTCAAATAGAGAATTTATGCCTTCTTTTGAAGCTTCACAGATCCCTTTTTCTGTAATCAGTCCGGTAACCAGCCTGGCAGGGGTGATATCAAATCCAGGATTGCTCACAGCAGCTTTTTCTGGCAGGATCCTCATATTCATTACCGACTGACTTTCCGAATCCCATCCCTCCATATTCGAGACTTCGGATTCGTCCCTGTACTCAATCTCCATCTCCCTTCCGTCCGCCATATTGAAATCAATGGTAGAGGAGGGTAGTGCCACATAGAAAGGAATCTGGTTGTCATATGCAGCAAGGGCCTTCAGGTAAGTGCCTATTTTATTGGCAACATGACCCAGGCGGGTGGTGCGATCACTTCCTACGATCACAAGATCTACCTCTCCGTTCTGCATCAGATGGCCCCCGGCATTGTCCACAATTACCGTATGATCCACTCCATGAGCTCCCAGTTCATAGGCGGTGAGCCTTGCACCCTGGTTCCTGGGCCTGGTTTCATCCACCCACACATGAACCGGAATACCTTGGTCATGAGCCAGGTAAATAGGCGCCGTAGCAGTACCGTAATCCACACATGCCAGCCACCCTGCATTGCAGTGTGTAAGTATATTCACCCGCTTCTCCGTTTTCTCATAAAGTTCCCTGATGATAGAAACGCCATGCTCCCCGATTTTTCTACTGCGAATCACCTCATCTTCGGCAAAGCGGACCGCCAGATGAAATAAACGGTCTATCATTCCTTCCCTGGACCCTGCACAATTAACCTCTGCCATTGCCAGGTCAATGGCATATTTCAGATTCACAGCCGTGGGTCTGGCAGAAACCAGCCGGGACCCGGCTTCTTTTACCTCCTCGCACCAGTTTTTTGGATTGCTGTGCCATGCCGACAGATAGAGCCCATAAGCTGCAGTCACACCGATAAGTGGGGCTCCCCGCACCACCATCTCTTTGATGGCATGGAAAGCATCTTCAGCAGAACGTAAATCCTTTACTTTAAACTCAAAGGGCAACAAACGCTGGTCAATCACCCTGACAATTCCCGGATCAAGCTCCATCCATATGGTCCTGAAGTGAGTTTCACCGATTCGCATTGCAGTTAGGTTTTTGTTCTATCTTTGACTCATTGCGAAGATACTAAATGCATGGCAAAACCACCGAATTTCAAAAATATCCTCTTTGACCTGGGTGGGGTCATTCTGGATATCAATTTGCAGTCCACTCTCAAAAAGTTTTATGATCTGGGATTTCCTGCACTGTTGATGCAGTACCCCTTTAGCATGAACACTGATCTTTTCTTTAAGTATGAAACCGGAAAGATGAAGGTGGATCAGTTTAGAGATGAAATCAGGAAGGTTTCCGGAGTAGATGTAAGCGATGAGGTATTTGATGAGGCCTGGAATTCCATGCTGGTAAGAATCCCCGTGGAGCGGACCGAGTTGTTAATGGCCCTGGCCAAGCGTTACGCCCTCTATATGCTAAGCAATACGTCTGATCTGCATGCCCCGGTATTTGAAAAGATGTTTGAGGAGGCCGCCAGAATGAAGATGCATAACCTATTTACTAAAATTTACTATTCGCATGAGATTGGATACCTCAAACCCGATCTCGAAGCGTGGGAATATGTGATCAATGATGCCGGTATAAAACCCGAAGAGACCCTGTTCCTTGATGATAGTATACAGAATATCAAAGCGTCACAGGAACTGGGATTCCAGGCCATCCACATCCACGAAAGAACGAATCTGATGGAACTGGGATTTGACCTGTAGAACTCCAGTATTTCAGAGATCTGCAACCACCGATCCCCCGGCTCTCAAATGAGCCATCGATCCGCATAACAGAAGATCCAGATCTTCGCTCCCCGGGTTTTCGATGGATACCTGTTTTTTATTGATGTTCACCTTCAGAATACTTCCCCGGTAGAGAATGGTAAAAGAGAGAGCCTTCCAGCTGGAGGGAAGAAATGGATTAAACTCCAGCAATCCCTCTTTTACTTTCATACCACCAAATCCATAGACCAATGACATCCACGTTCCACCCATGCTGGTGATGTGCAATCCCTCATCAACCTCATTGTTGTAATCATCCAGGTCGAGCCGGGAGGTACGCAGGTACATTTCATAGGCTTTCTCTTCCATCCCGATCCTGGAGGCCAGTATGGAATGTACACAAGGTGAAAGGGAGGATTCATGAACGGTACGGGGTTCGTAAAACTCAAAATTCCTTTTAATGGTCTCCTGGTCATATTCATCTTCAAAAAGGTAGATCCCCTGCAACACATCGGCCTGCTTGATAAAACAGGACCTGAGGATGCGGTCCCACGACCAGCGCTGATTGATGGGTCGTTCAGCCGGATCAAGATCGGCAGCCATGACCTGCTCCTTATCCATAAAACCATCCTGTTGCAAAAAGACACCTAGCTCCTGGTGGTAAGGAAAATGAAGGCGATCCAAAATCTCCTTCCAGGCCACTGTCTCCTCCTCTAACTTAAAGCCGGCCCTCAGTATAATTTGATCATAAGCCGATGGATGGGTCTCCTTTACGTAAGCAAGGGCTTCAAGGGTATACTTAAGAGTCCAGCTGGCAATTTTGTTGGTGTACCAGTTGTTGTTCACATTGTTCTCGTACTCATTGGGTCCGGTCACTCCCAGTATTACATATTTTCCTTTCTCCTCTGCCCAGCTGATCCGCTGTTGCCAGAATCGGGATATCCCCAGAAGAACCTCCAGCCCATACTCGGCCAGGTAGTCCCTGTCGCCCGAATACCTGATGTAGTTGTAGATGGCATAAGCAATTGCTCCGTTTCTGTGAATCTCCTCGAAGGTAATCTCCCATTCATTGTGGCACTCCTCTCCGTTCATGGTCACCATGGGATAGAGGGCTGCTCCATCGTGAAAGCCCAGTTTTTCACCATTCTTAATGGCCATTTCAAGATGTTTATACCTGTAAATCAGCAGATTTCTGGATACATCCGGTGTGGCCGTACTCAGGTAGAAAGGGATCATATAAGCCTCTGTGTCCCAATAGGTACTTCCCCCATATTTCTCACCGGTAAATCCCTTGGGACCAATATTCAACCTGTCGTCTTTCCCGGTGTAGGTCTGCTTCAGTTGGAAAATATTGAACCGTATTCCCTGTTGTGCTGCTGTGTCTCCCTGAATGACGATATCGGAGTGTGCCCAGTTACTCTCCCATGCATCGGAATGCTCCTTAAAGAGTAGATCAAAACCGGTCTCCATGGCACTCCTTAGCAGCTTCTCCCCCTCTTCGACTATCACCGAAGGATGTTGGTTCATGGAGCTTAAAACAGAGGCATACTTATAAAATACAATCTCATCGCCACTCTTTACCCTGCTTTCGATTCGATTGGCCACATAGTCGGGCTTCTCAATAACCTTAGCTCCCGCATCCACATTTTTCTGATTCAGATGCAGTTCATGTCCCATAGTCATACAAGTCACAAATCCGCTTTTACGGGTTTTTGCTACCAGATATCCAGAGCCTTCTGTAGCGCCTGTTTTCTCCATCTCCCAGAACTGCTCGTCATAATTGGAATCCCGGTTCACCACATTTCCGTCAATATATGGGGTGAAGGCAAGAGGACCTGTATAATCCCATGATTTGATCCCATACCGGATGGCCCCTATTTCATCCCGTTTCATACTCAGAAAGCGACGCACCGAAATATTTAGTATTTTTTCGTTCACAACCACGGTGAAGGATCTCTCCAGGTATCCCTGCCGCATGTTCAGTTCACGCCTGAACTCCTTCAGTTCACAGGTGTGCAGGTCCAGCATTTTGCCATCGATCTCCACATCAATTCCGATCCAGTTGGGCGCATTCAGCACCTTTGCAAAGTACTCCGGATAGCCGTTCTTCCACCATCCCACCCGGGTCTTGTCGGGATAATATACACCGGCCAGGTAGGTTCCCTGGAGTGATTCACCCGAATATTGCTCTTCAAAATTGGCTCGCTGACCCATTCGTCCATTACCCAGACTGAATATGCTTTCAGAGGCCTCCTGCATACCAGGATCGAATCCTTCTTCGATAATGCTCCAGGGATCCTCCTTATAGTAACCTTTCATCGCTCTCTAATTATACTATTTCTTATATACATCCTTAACAAATATCACCAGCACTGCAGCTACTAACATGGAGATGCCCCCGGTAAGAAGTGCAAGGATAGAGTTTCCGCCAAATAAGGTTTTCACCATAAATCCCAAGATGGTGGCTGCAAGTATCTGGGGGATCACTATAAAAAAGTTGAAAATGCCCATATAGACCCCCATCTTATGTTGGGGCAGCGATCCCGTAAGTATGGCATAGGGCATGGCCAGGATACTGGCCCATGCCAGTCCAATTCCCACCATGGAAAAGATCATCTGCTGCGGATTGTTCAGAATCAATACCGAAGCCAGACCCAACCCTCCTATTACCAGTGCAATGGAATGGGTAATCTTACGGTTGGTGAGCTTTGCCAGCCAGGGCAGCACCACCAGTCCGAAAACCGCAGCGAAGAGGTTGTACCATCCAAACATCCCGCTTACCAGATTGGCCCCTTCGTTGTAAGCCGCAGTGGTGGTATCGGTGGTTCCATACATATGCTGGGTTACCGCAGGAGTGGTATAGATCCACATACTAAACAGAGCAAACCAGGAAAAGAACTGCACAATGGCCAGCTGTTTCATGGTTGCCGGCATGCGATAGAGGTCTGTGATAATGCTTACCAGTCCGTTCTTCTCCCTCCTGCCATGGATCAGGGTAGCAGTTAGTAGCTGAAGAATTCCAAATAGCGCCAGTCCACCAGCTAGAATATAAAGCTCCTTTTCCAGCTTGTAATGAAACACCGGCCATGCAAATACAGCTCCTATCAATGTCCACAGTACGCCTCTTCTAAAGTATTTTTGCACCGGTTCAACGGTCTCTTCCTCCGACTGACTTTTGTCTTTGCCTTCATCAGCAAAACTTTTCAGCTCCTCCGGTGAATACTCTTTGGTTCTTAAAACAGTCCACAACACAGCCAGCATAAAAACACCCCCGCCCAGGTAGAACGATAACCTTACGGTCTGGGGAATCTCTCCTTCAGGTGCTGTATTAGAGATATGAAACCATTCGGATAGCATATAAGGAAGCCATGAGGCAACAAAGGCACCGATCCCAATAAAGAAGCTCTGCATGGTAAATCCTTTGGTGCGTTGTTCATCGGGAAGCATATCTCCCACAAAAGCCCGAAAGGGTTCCATGGTGATGTTAATGGAAGCATCCATGATCCAGAGCATTCCCACCGCTATCCACAATCCAGGAGAATTGGGCATCAGGATCAATGCAATGGAAGCCAGGATAGCCCCCACCAGGAAATAGGGGCGCCTTCGGCCCAACCTTCCCCAGGTTTTATCACTCATATAACCAATGATGGGCTGAATGATCAATCCGGTAACCGGAGCAGCAATCCAGAGGATGGGGATCTGGTCAATTTCCGCCCCGAGGGTTTGGAAGATCCGGCTTACATTCCCGTTTTGAAGTGCAAATCCGAATTGAATGCCCAGGAACCCGAAGCTCATGTTCCATATTTGCCAGAAACTTAGTTTTGGTTTTTTCATATTTCTTGTTTTAAGTAGCGGAACCGGGACAAAAATATTAAAAAGGGGGGACAAAAATCATTTCTTGGAGTTGAAATAATATATGCAATGGGCTGGAAATCAATTAAACCCTTATTTCAAACGTTTGCGGAGTACCAAAAAAAAATGAATAATAATCATTGGACCGGCAGGGGCCGGGTGCTCTCCCGAATAATCAGATCGGTAGGAAGAATTTCCAGACGGGCCGGAAGATCCTTTTTTAGCACATCCATGCGGTCCAGGAGTAAGGCCATGGCCTTTTCCCCCATTTCAAATCCATGCTGACTCACACTGCTCAGTTGTGGATCGGTCACCGTAGCCACAGGTCCGTCCGTAAATCCAATGACTGAAACATCCTCGGGGATCCTGAAACGCAACTGTTTCAACACTTTCAATGCGCCAGAGGCAGTCATATCGTTCACTGCAAAAATGGCATCGGGAGGTTCCTTCAATCGCATGATCCGGGGGGTAACCTCCAGGGCGTCTTCCAGTGTATCGCATTTAACCATCAGTTCCTCATCAGGTGCAATTCCACTTTTCTCAAGGGCCGAGATATAGCCCCGTTTACGCTGGTAACCTATCTGGAAATGCTGAGGTGCTTCAAAGTGCGCAATTCTTTTACATCCGGTCCGAATCAGGTATTCCACCGCATTCAGTGCTCCTGTGAAATCGTCAACCACTACCTTATCGGCTTCAATCTCCTCACAGGCGCGGTCAAAAAAGACAAGCGGTATCCCTTCACGCATCAGATCAGTGAAATGCCCAAACTTCCGGGTTGTTTTTGCAACAGAGACCAGAAGTCCGTCTACCTGCATGGAGGCAAGCGACTGGGCAATGGCCACCTCCCTTTCGTACGATTCGTTGGACTGGAAGATCATCACTGATAACCTGCCTCCAGAGCCACCTCTTCGATCCCTGAAATCACCGAAGAAAAAAAGTGATGCACAATCTCCGGAACCATTAATGCAATGATGTTGGTTTTCCTGGAACGCAGACTGAGCGCCACTGCGTTGGGCCTGTATTTCAGTTTTTCCGCCAGCTCATTTACAAGCTTCTTTGTAGCAGGACTGATGTCGGGATGATCCTTCAAGGCCCGGGAGACCGTTGAGGGAGAAACCCCCAGTTCCCTGGCAATATCCTTTAGGGTTACCCGGTTACTTCGCATGGCCAAAACCGGAATTGCAAACGATTGCGGAGACGATTGCGGAGAATTTCAGCCATTTCAGCCCGAAAAAAGATACAGCCCGCCTCAGGATTTCCTTATTTAGCGGCCATTATTGAAAACTATTATTAAAATCAAAATTATGAAGAATTCGTTTTTAAAAGGATGGGCCAGTCTTGTTGCACTGGCATTGGTTGCCACGGTGACCATGGTCTCATGCGATGACGATCCGGATCCGGATCCAACCCCTTCTGTAAGTAATGGATATTATATCCAGGGTGGAGGTACTGCCCTGACTGAGCTTATTGGTGACGGGAGAATGACAACTGCCAAAAATGAGGTGAATCAGGAAAACCTCTCTTCACTGCTGGAACTCTATGTTGCAATAAGTGCCGGTAATGAAGGCTTTAATATTGTAAAGGTAATCTCAGGTGAGGAGACCATTCTGGGTCCTGGATCTGATTTTGCAGAAGTTGCTGCTGGAGACCTGGATGGTGAAGAGCCTTCAGAAGGTCTTTGGAGGGGTTCTTATGTTGCATCTGAAACTGCTTTTACGGTTTCCGAGGATGGCCTCTATCATGTGGCGATTGATAACGACAATGAGATAATTGTAATCGCCAAGGTCGAATGGGGGATTATCGGAGCAGCCACACCCAACGGTTGGGGTGGATCTACCCAGCTAGGTGAACCAACCTTTGACCTCAACTCCATGGAGTTTTCAAGTACAGAGGTCAATATGACCATAGGTGAATTTAAGTACCGTTATTCCAATGGCTGGAAAGTTATCCTGACCAATGATGTGAAAGTAAACACCAACCTTGGAGGTTCCGTAGATGCCCTCGAGGCAGGTGGAGCCAACATCAACAACGAAGTTGCCGGTGTCTATACCGCTACTCTAAAATGGGAACTTGGAGAGGGTACCACAGCTACCATGACCAAGACTGGTGACATTCCTCTTACAGACTATTCCGATTATGAAGTTGGATTAATCGGAGATGGTATTATCGTTTCTGACACTGTTTTTGGCTGGGATGCCACTTACAACAAAGTGCTTCCCGCAGTTGACGGAAATAACTATTCATGGACATGGGCCGGTATCAGCGTTTCAGATACTGCCTCATTCAAGATCCGCCAGGGAGAAGACTGGAACGGACTGAACCTGGGATTTGGTGATGTAACCATGGCAGGTACTTCCGCTTCTAACTTCTCAGACGATGGTGGCAACTTTAAGGCTGTTGAAGCTGGAATGTTTGATTTTGTTCTTTCAATTGATGCTGCTGTGGGTGATTTCACCTTCACGACCGATCCCACAAGCAAATAAGCTGGTGTAAGGTTATTTGAAAAGGGCGTGCAAGTTTGCATGCCCTTTTCTATATTTATCACATGAAAATCCCAACCGGACTTTGGCTCATCGGCCTGCTGATCATCTCCATCCCGATCCAGGCACAGATCATCACCACCGACCCCGCCCTCCCCATGGCAGGAGATGGGGTCAACATCCAATATGATGCTACCGGGGGCACCGCAGGACTTGAAGGGTACACCGGTGATGTTTACGCACATACCGGCGTATTGACCGATAAGAGTTCGGGGGGAGCTGACTGGAAATATGTAAAGACCGACTGGGGAGTAAATAATGCCGCTACAAAACTGACCAGGCTATCGGCCAATCTTTATTCACTGGATATTGGTCCCTCCATCAGGGAATACTACGGGGTTCCCGAAACGGAGACCATTACTCATATGGCCTTTGTTTTTCGGAGTTCCGATTCCAGCCTGGAAGGCAAAGATGAGGGAGGATCAGACATCTTTGTGGAGGTTTTCCAGCAGGGATTCTACTTATCGATAGTTAATCCTGATAGAAATACCATCGTGGATTCGGGCAGCAATATAGTTTTCGAAGCTGCTGCATCACAGGAGACCGAACTGCTTTTGTTCCTCAACAACTCTGAAGTGAAATCGGTAAAGGGAGAGAACATCACCCATACCTTTTCATTTAATACATCGGGCGACTACTGGATTAAGGTGACTGCTGAAGCAAATGGTGAAACCATAGCCGATTCTGTATTTATCCATGTAAAAGAGGCCCAGATCACAGGGCCGGTTCCCGAGGGATTAAGAGATGGGATTAACTATATGGATGCCCAGACTGTTACGCTGGTGATATATGCTCCCCTGAAAGAGGATGTCTTTGTCATTGGGGACTTTAACAACTGGACCCCCAGCTCAACCTCTAGGATGACCAGGGACGGGGATCGCTACTGGATCACGCTAACCAATCTTACTCCTGACGAAATCTATGCTTATCAATACCTGGTGGACGGAGAGCTGCTTATTGCTGATCCTTACACCGAGATGACTCTCGATCCCAACGATAAAGGGATCGATGAAGCAACCTACCCCGGACTTAAACCATACCCAAGTGGACTAACCACCGGGATTACCTCTGTGTTGCAGCCCGGGAAGCAGCCTTACCGATGGGACCACACCGACTTTGAGTCGCCCGATCCCCGGGCACTGGTAATTTATGAACTTCTGGTCCGTGATTTCCTTGCAGCACATCACTGGAAAAGCTTAATCGATACCCTGGGATACCTCTCCAACTTAGGGGTCAACACCATTGAATTGATGCCCGTAAATGAATTTGAAGGAAATGAAAGCTGGGGATACAACCCCTCCTTCTATTTTGCTGCTGATAAATATTATGGTCCGGCCGACGATCTGAAGGCATTTATCGACTCCTGTCATGGAAGGGGCATTGCGGTGGTTTTGGATATGGTTCTGAACCACTCCTACGGACAGTCGCCGCTGGTGCAGATGTATTTTGAGAATGGTAAGGTTTCGGCCAACAATCCATGGTACAACGTGGACTCTCCCAATTCGGCCTACTCCTGGGGTTACGATTTTAACCACGAGAGTCAGGATACCAAAGACTTTGTGGACCGTGTCAATTCCTATTGGCTCGAATCATTCAGGGTGGACGGATTCCGCTTCGATTTCACCAAGGGTTTTACCAATACACCGGGCGATGGATGGGCCTATGATGCTTCCCGAATTGCCATTTTGAAAAGAATAGCCGATGTCATATGGACTGTAAATAGTGATGCTTATGTGATCCTGGAACACCTGGCCGATAACTCGGAGGAGACTGTGCTTTCCAATTACGGCATGATGCTCTGGGGCAATATAAACCACAATTACAATGAGGCCACCATGGGATACCACGACAGCAATAAGTCGGATTTCAGTGGTATCTCTTACAAAAGCAGGGGATGGAACGATCCGCACCTGGTGGGTTATATGGAAAGTCATGATGAAGAGCGACTGATGTATAAAAACCTGACCTATGGCAATTCGGACTTAAATTATGACATCCGGGACATGACCACTGCCCTACAAAGAATGGAACTGGCGGGTGCCTTTTTCTTCCCCATCCCCGGACCAAAAATGATCTGGCAATTCGGAGAACTGGGGTATGATTACAGCATTGATGAAGGTTGCCGGGTTTGCAATAAACCCATTCGGTGGGACTATGCGGAAGATCCGGACCGAAAGCAGATTTACGACGTTTGGGCCGACCTGATTCACCTTAAAAAATCAGAACCGGTCTTCTCCTCAACCAATTTCACACTTGAGGTATCGGAAGAGATCAAACGAATTGAGATCAGTGATACCAAAATGGAGGTTAGGATAGTGGGTAACTTTGGAGTGGTCGGTCAACCTGCTGAAGTAAACTTCGGAACTTCGGGAACCTGGTATGACTTTTTCAGTGGGGAGGATTTCCATGTGCAATCTCCTGAAACAAAGATTATTCTGCAACCGGGACAATACCATCTGTTTACCTCAAAGCCCCTGTTTACACCCAGGGTGTCCAACCCGGGGCCAGTCTTTTCAAAAGAATCGGAAGAGCTTGTTTTATTTCCCAATCCTGTGTCACATATCCTGTATATGAACCAGGCTCCCGTGGAGTCCACCCTGACTTTTACCGGAATAGACGGACGTATTCACCTAAAAACCAAATTAAAGGCATGGGTTGGTGAGATCGACATATCCGCCCTTGGCGATGGGCTTTATGTGGTACAGCGAACTGCCGGGAACAGCGATCCGGAGTTTGGGAAAATTCTCAAACTATCGAAGTGAAGTGAAGAAAGGACCGCTAAGCGATCCTCATGAGAATGACCCTCTTGCATATTACATCCTACTCATCTATCTTTGTGCAATTTTAACAGCGCCTGCAAAAGGAGGAATGAATGAGTAAGAAATTCCCTGAAAATAAGAAGTTTGACCTATCGAAGATCAATAAGGAGATCAATGTTTTCTGGAAAGAGAATGAGATCTTTGAAAAATCGGTGGAATCCAGAAAAGGAAACCCCACTTTTGTCTTCAATGAAGGGCCCCCATCAGCCAACGGGAAACCAGGCATTCATCATGTGATGGCCCGCACCATTAAGGATCTTTTTTGCAGGTATAAAACACAGCAGGGATTCCAGGTAAAAAGAAAAGCCGGTTGGGATACCCATGGTCTGCCTGTGGAGCTTGCCGTTGAGAATGCAAAAGGGATCACCAAAGAGGATATCGGAACCAAAATCTCCATCGAGGAGTTCAATGCAGCCTGTCGCAAAGATGTGATGAAATTCACCAACATGTGGGAGGAGCTTACCGAATCCATGGGATACTGGATCAATATGGATGATCCTTACATCACCTATGATAACAAGTACATCGAAACGGTATGGTATCTTTTAAAGGAGCTTCATAAAAAAGAGCTTCTCTACAAAGGCTACTCCATTCAGCCCTACTCCCCCGCCGCAGGATCGGGACTCAGTACCCATGAGCTGAACCAACCGGGATGCTACCGCGATGTGAAGGATACCACGGTGGTAGCTCAATTCAAAGTCATTAATAATGACAAATCGGTATCGCTGTTTAACGCCACCGATACCGATCTCTATATCCTGGCATGGACCACCACCCCTTGGACCCTTCCGTCCAATACTGCACTCACCGTTGGGGCAAATATTGAGTATGCCCTGATCCGCACCTTCAATCCATATACTGGCATTCCCATCACTGTAATGATAGCCAAGGAGTTGATGGGGCGATACTTCCCTGAAAAATATGCAGAGATGCCCCTGGAAGATTACGTGCCAGGTAACAAACATGTTCCGTTTAAGATACTGACCACTGTAATGGGAGGTGTACTTGAAGGGCTCTCCTATGAGCAGTTGATCGACTGGGTGAAACCCGAAGGTAAATCTTTTAAAGTGCTTCTCGGCGATTTTGTCACCACCGAAGAAGGTACCGGTGTGGTGCATACTTCACCCACCTTTGGTGCAGATGACTACCGGGTGGCTTTGGCCAATGATATTGCTTCCCTTATTGTAATTGATAAGGATGGGAATGAGCAACCCCTGGTGGATCGAAAAGGGAGGTTCTTCCGGATAAAGGATCTGGATGAGGGGTTTGTTATGAACCAGGTGAACCTGGAGACCTACGGGGCATTTGAAGGAAAATACGTCAAGAACGAATACGATGAAACCAAATCGGAAAAAGACCCCACCATAGATGTGGATATTGTCGTTCAGCTGAAAACAGAAAATAAAGCTTTCCGCATTGAAAAGCACATTCACAACTATCCCCATTGTTGGCGCACCGATAAACCCATACTCTATTATCCTCTCGACTCCTGGTTTGTGCGCACTACAGCCATGAAAGAGCGGATGATGGAGCTGAATGATACCATCAACTGGAAGCCGGCTTCCACAGGAACAGGAAGGTTTGGAAAATGGCTGGAGAACCTGGTGGACTGGAACCTCTCAAGGGCACGTTTCTGGGGAACCCCATTGCCCATCTGGGTTACTGAGGATAAAAGTGAGCAGATCTGTATCGGATCTGTAGCTGAGCTGAAAAGTGAAGTGGACAGATCGGTGAAAGCTGGGTTAATGAAGACCAACCCGCTGGAAAATTTCATGATCGGTGATAACTCCGAGGAGAATTACAGCATTTTCGATCTGCACCGTCCGTTTGTGGATGAGATAGTACTGGTTAGTGAATCGGGACAGAAGATGCTCCGCGAACCAGTGCTGATCGATGTGTGGTTCGACTCGGGTTCCATGCCTTATGCCCAGTATCACTACCCATTCGAGCACAAGGACGATTTTGATCAGCTCTACCCGGCCGATTTTATTGCCGAGGGAGTGGACCAGACCCGTGGCTGGTTCTTTACCCTTCATGCCATTGCCACCATGCTTTTTGATTCTGTTTCCTTTAAGAATATCATCTCCAATGGACTGGTGCTGGATAAGGCAGGGAATAAAATGTCCAAAAGACTGGGAAATGCAGTGGATCCGTTTCATGCAATCCAGGAGCACGGTTCTGATCCTTTACGGTGGTATATGATCACCAATGCTCAACCCTGGGATAACCTGAAATTTGATGTTTCGGGTGTGGATGAGGTAAAACGGAAGTTTTTCGGAACCCTGTATAACACCTACTCTTTCTTTGCGCTCTATGCCAATGTGGATGGATTTACCTACGAAGCCGAGGAGGTGCAGGTGGAGACTCGCCCGGAGATCGATCGCTGGGTAATCTCCCTGCTCAACACACTGATCAAAGAGGTAAAAGAGCAGTATGAAAATTATGAACCCACCCGTGCTGCCAGGCTCATCCAGGATTTCGTCACTGAAAATCTCAGCAATTGGTACGTAAGGTTAAACCGGAAGCGATACTGGGGTGGTGAATTTGACACCAATAAGCGTGCAGCCTATCAGACCCTTTACACCTGCCTGGAGACTGTAGCCATGCTTGCTGCCCCGATAGCTCCCTTTTATATGGATAAGCTATTTAATGACCTGAACCGGATCACCAAACGACACACCGAAGAATCGGTTCATCTGACCCGGTTCCCGGAACATAACGACAGTCTGATCGATACCGCCCTGGAAGCCCGTATGGAGGTAGCCCAGAAGCTCTCCTCCATGATTCTTGGTTTGCGTCGGAAGGTGAATATCAAAGTCCGTCAGCCCTTGAACCGTATGATGATTCCTGTCCCTGACCAGGTATTCCAGGAGCAGGTGGATGGGGTGAAATCTCTAGTCCTGAATGAGGTCAATGTTAAAGATATTGAATACATTACAGATACAGCCGGAATCCTGGTAAAACGGATCAAGCCTAATTTCAAAGTACTTGGCCCTCGGTATGGGAAGCTGATGAAAGAGGTCAGCAGTGCCATTAACGAAATGGAACAGGAGGAGATAGCCAGGTTCGAAAAAGAGAAGGCCTTTCATATCCGGATTGGTGAAGAATCCATTGCGCTTACATTGGAGGATGTGGAGATCATTTCTGAAGACATTCCTGGCTGGTTGGTGGCCAATGAAGGAGCCATTACAGTGGCACTTGATATTGGCATTACAGAGGAGCTTAGAATGGAGGGAGTGGCCAGGGAGCTGATCAACCGGATTCAGAATATCCGAAAAGAGAGCGGCTTCGATGTGACCGACAAGATCAATGTCCTAATCGAGAAGCATGAATTGATCAATATTGCTGTAAAAAAACATAAGCAATATATTGGTTCCCAGACACTTGCCAATAGCGTATCTTTAACTGATTCCATTGAAAACGACCTCAGTAAACGCATAGATATTGACGATGATGTGTTTATAAATATCCGTGTTACACGAGTTTGAAAAAAGAGATAAGAATCATTAATTTATTGTATATTTAGCAAAACCAAAGAGGATTTATCATGGCTGACAAAACCAGATATACGGACGATGAGCTGAAGGAATTTAAAGAGCTCATCCAGCAGAAGCTTGAAAAGGCAAAGGAGGATTATGAGTTGCTTAAATCGGCCATAACTCAGAGCGAAAGCAACGACACTCAGGATACTTCACCCACATTCAAAGTGTTGGAGGAAGGCGCTGCCACGCTATCTAAAGAGGAGGCGGGAAGACTTGCTCAACGACAGCATAAATTTATTCAACACCTCCAGGCTGCACAGATCAGGATTGAGAATAAAACCTATGGAATTTG
>JAOZUK010000001.1 GCA_029938715.1 Bacteroidales bacterium
CTTATACAGCTATTGAGGAAGAGCCAGCCTATTTTGCCTCCGCACTCTTTTTTGGTGGATTGGGTCTTTTCCTCTCGTTTATGATAGCCAAAAAAGCAGAAGAGAAGCAGTAATCCCAAATATACTATTTTGTTCAGGAGACCGCCTTTTTTAGGCGGTCTTCCAACATGCAGGGTACACAAATTATCCACCCCAAATTATCCACACTTTGAGTGACCGCACTCAGTACAAATCAGGCAGCCCTCCTGGTAAACGAGATTATTTGAATCACATTCTTCACATTTCAATCCCGTCTTGGCTTTGGTTCCATCGGGAATGTATTTTTTTAATGATCTGACCACACCTGCACTCCAGGTATTGATCGATTCATTATCCAAACGCAATGAACTGATCAGATTGATAGCAGCCACCACGGGCATGCCATGTCGCAATACGCCGGAAATGAGCTTGGCATAGTTCCAGAATTCACTGTTGAACTGGTGAGACAGCCCACCCATGGTCACCTTGTACCCGTATTTATCCACATATTGGAAATCATACCGTTTGGAACCATCTTCATTTTTTGTTTTCAGGATCTTGCCCTTTTTCACTTTGGAGGGGATCGGGAAGGTGTCCTCTTCCTTGCGCCCTGTAAAGATCTCATATGGCTTATCTTTCAGGAGGCCAATGAAAGCAATCCAGTCCTCATCATTGTTCTTAAACCTGAGGATCTCTGCATCCAGTTCTTTGGGTCGTTTGATGGGGAAATTTGTCTCCTCTTCCTTCTTCTTTTTATCATTGGCTAACAGGACACCCGACCTGGAACCATCGCGGTATACGGTGGCTCCCTTGCACCCGTTTTTCCAGGCGTGGATATAGAGATCACCCACCAACTCCTCTTTTACATTGGAAGGCAGGTTTATGGTTACGCTGATGGAGTGGTCCACCCACTTCTGGATGGCTCCTTGCATCTTTACCTTTTGCATCCAATCCACATCTTTGGAAGTGGCTTTATAGTAAGGGGAACGCTTTACCAGCTCCTGTATATCCTCATCACTGAACTCTTTCACCTCTTCAGGATCCATTCCGTTCACCAAAAGCCAGGTTAGAAAATTGTGATGGAATACAGGATACTCTTCCCAGCTATCGCCCACTTCATCCACAAAGGAGATCTTCGCTACTCTGTCGTTGGGATTCACCTTTCTGCGACGCTTGTAAACAGGCAGGAATACGGGTTCGATACCTGAAGTTGTCTGTGTCATCAAGCTAGTGGTCCCTGTGGGTGCAATGGTAAGTAGGGAGATATTCCTGCGACCATGCTCCTTCATCTCTTCGATCAGCTTAGGATCTTCTTTGCCCATCCTTACAATAAATGGATTGTCTTTCTCTTTATTAAAATCGAATATTTCAAAAGCACCCCTCTCTTTTGCCATTGCTACCGAAGAACGGTAAGCCTCAATGGCTAATGTCTTGTGTACTTCTACCGAGAAATCAATGGCATTTTCACTGCCATACTGCAATCCCAGGGCTGCCAACATATCCCCTTCAGCTGTAATTCCTACTCCGGTTCTTCTGCCTGCAACAGCCTTGTGCTTGATGTTCTTCCACAGTTCTATTTCTACCCTTTTGATCTCCTCATCCTCAGGGTCTGAGTAGATCTTATCCAGAATGGCATCCACCTTTTCAAGTTCAAGATCGATAATGTCATCCATGATGCGCTGTGCCAGGCCCACATGCTTACGAAATTTGACCCAGTTGAATTTGGCCTCTTTTGCAAATGGTTGATCCACATAACTAAACAGATTAATAGCAAGCAGGCGGCAGCTATCATATGGACATAGAGGGATCTCACCGCACGGGTTAGTTGAAACTGTTCGGAACCCCTGATCTGCGTAGCTGTCTGCCACCGATTCGCGGGTTACCGTATCCCAGAATAAAATTCCAGGTTCAGCCGATCTCCAGGCATTATGGACGATCTTCTTCCAGAGCCCCCGCGCATCAATCTCTTTGATATGGGTGGGCTGACTCGACTCGATGGGGTATTGCTGCGTAAAGGACTTACCCTCCACTACAGCCTCCATAAATTCGTCATTGATCTTCACCGACACATTGGCTCCGGTCACCTTCCCTGTTTCCAGTTTGGCATCGATAAAGTGCTCGGCATCCGGGTGTTTAATAGAGATGCTCAGCATAAGAGCTCCTCTTCTTCCGTCCTGGGCTACCTCCCTTGTCGAATTAGAATATCGTTCCATAAAAGGAACAACTCCGGTTGAGGATAATGCACTGTTCAATACCTGGCTGCCCGAAGGCCTGATGTGCGAAAGGTCGTGGCCAACCCCACCCCGGCGTTTCATCAATTGAACCTGCTCCTGATCAATCTTCATGATCCCACCATAAGAGTCGGCCTGACCATCGTGTCCGATCACAAAACAGTTGGATAGACTGGCGATCTGGAAATTATTACCAATACCAGTCATAGGTGATCCCTGGGGGACTATGTACTTAAATCTTTTCAGGAGATCAAACAGCTCATCAAAGGAGAGGGAATTGGGGTAACGCTTCTCAATACGTCCTATTTCTGAAGCCAGTCGCCTGTGCATATCATCGGGAGTGCGCTCATATATTTTACCCTGAGAATCTTTAAGTGCGTATTTATTCACCCAGACCCGTGCCGCCAGTTCATCCCCATCGAAATATCCAAGAGAGGCTTTTAAGGCTTCATCAAAACTATAGGTCTGTTTAAGCTTTTGCTCCTCCAGTGTTAATCCTCTCACTTCACTTTTGAGCTCTTGGTCAACAAACGCCAGGTTTTTTTGTGGTACTGCCTTTTCTGCCATTCTATTCTTTTTTAAACTTAAGGGTGGGTGTGATATACAACACCTGAATAATCATTGGGTTTATATTTATCGGTCCAGAGTTATTAAAACCTATTAACAACTTTGTAACTGGCTGAACTTCTGACTGTTATTAAATATAACCCTTTTAAATAAGGGGCAAAAATCCCCCTCTCTTCACATGGCAAAAATCACTCGACTTTACACAAATAGGTGATAAAAACAGGGGTCCTCTTCAATACAGATTTCGGGGAATGAAATTAAGAAGAAATCAATAGGTGGATGGGTGAATGACACCCCATTTTATCAACAAGAAATTAACGTTCTGGCTAACTCAATGAATGGCAGACACATGAGAAATATCATCCTATTTTATCCTGTAACAAATTGTTATAACGTTGATTTATTGCTGTTTATGTGGTTTATGGTCATTCCGGCATCCGCTCTATCCCCCTGTTCATGGGGAACCTGACTTTTGCAAGAAAATGGTCCAAAAAAATCGGTATATGAAAAAGGGTGCCCAAATTGGACACCCCTATTAAAAAAGTCGAGAAATGTGTTCCTTAAAACTTATAAGCAACACCAAAATTCCAGGTAAGTCCATTACCGAAATAGACCCGGTTATTCATATTCACACCATTCCAGTTAGGCTCACCGTCTTCGGGATGGTAGTTGGTATCAGATTGTGAAATAAACTGGTTATTCAGCAGATTGTTGGCATTAAATCTGAATTGGAGGCTTCTGCGATTCTTAAAGTAGAGCTTGTAAGAGACCCCAGCATCCAGCAGACCGAATGAAGGCAACTCCAGTGAGCCCTGGTGATCTGGTGTATCAAAGCTCTCAGGGTTAATGGCTGCATATAGTCCTGCATAATAACGGTAGTCCAAATCCACTGAAAGTCCTTTTACAATTTTATAGGTTCCCAAAAGACCAAAGCTGGTCTGGGGAGCATTACCCACCTTTACACCATCCAGGTAAAGGGTTTCATCTTCTCCCCCAATGGGATTGCGGTCCTCATCATAGATTCTCGCTTTCACATCACCTGAATACTCCCATATTCCAATGGAAGCAAAACCACGAATGGAGAGTGCACGGATGGGTTTCACTTCGAATTCCAGTTCCACACCGGAGTGGTTTTCTGCCACATTCTCAAAAAGTGCCACATCGTCACGTTCGCCATCGCCGTCGAAATCTCCGCCCTGCCTGATCTGTCGGTCTGTCCACGCAGTATAGTAAGCATTGAGATCAATATCCACAAACTCGCTTCTGTAACCATATCCTGCTTCCAGACTAAATACACCTTCGTTACCCACATCTTCGTTCACATCATTCAGATAGTTAAGGAAGAGGTCATCGAAGAAGGGCTGACGGGAGTAGTAACCCGCATTCACAAATACATTGTGATTTTCATTGATGTTGTAGTTGGCTCCTGCTTTCAGGTTATAGCCGGGGTGTTTCAGCTTCTCAGACTGCTGCTCATTGGGATCCGAGTAAGAGTGGTAGTCGAAACGCTGATAGGACTGGGTGGAAAGTGCAGCCTGAACAAATGTGGAAAGTTTTTCTGTCTTGTATTCCAGCTGACCAAATGCACCTGCATAGGAGATGCGTTCGGTGTTGTAATAGTCAAGCTTGTCATCCATCATTCCGTTTCGCTGGGACCAGAACATATAGGGACTTGCGGTATGCTCCTGTGTATAGACCTGTCCACCCGGGAACAGATCCTGGAATCCGGCACCATTGTAGTTATCATCCCAGTATCCATCGAGGCCCCACAGGTTGTCCACCAACCTGAAGTGCTCTCCATAATAGGTCCTGAAGTCAGTTCCTAAATTGAACGCCAGTCTTTCATTGATTATATGGTTGAAGTTGATCACTGCTCCCAGCCAATTGTGCATATTCATGGAAGCACGACGCAGAGCAGCATTATCACCGTAGGATCCAATGGTCTTGCCAGGAATATGCCAGTCTTCGCTTCCATCATTTACGATGGCCTCGTTATTGGCACGGATCTGATCAAAATCAAGTTGTCCGTCAGCATCATAAGTGTAGTAGCCTCTTCCGTAACCACCAGTTCCTCCACCAGCTCCGGTGGATCCATAAAGTACGGTGGAGAGAGAGGACTTGTCGCTGATGTTCCAGTCCCAGTTCAGGTTAGCTACCGGCTTGTGATAAAAGTTCTCACGCAACGAATACTCTTTGCCTTGATACATTCCCCAGTTGTTATTGAACCTCTGCTCATCATTGGTGATCTCACCATCGCCATCCCTGTCATAAGCAGTCAGATTTTTGGTGTAGTTCTGGTAGTGCCATTGAGGAGCACCTGTAACCGAAAAGTTAAACTGATGCTTCTCTGAAGGCTTGTATCCAATAGAGAAGAAATAGGTCTGACCCTGGCCCTGGGTTCCGTGGTTATATCCGTCGCCCTGCCAGTGAGATAGAAGAATACTGGCTCCCCAGCCCTTCTCGTTCAGTCCTGTGGATGCGCTGGCCACAAACTTCATGTAGTTGTCATTGCCCATCATGGCGCTCACACGTCCACCGGCAACCATATCGGTGGCCTTGGTAACCACGTTGATGGTAGCACCCACAGAAGAGATAGCCAGTTTTGAGGATCCAAGTCCCCGCTGAATCTGAATAGCAGTAGCAATTTCCGACAGACCCGACCAGTTGGACCAGTACACCTTACCATCTTCCATTCCGTTCACCGGCTGACCATTAAACAGCAGGGCCAGGTTTTCCTGTGTGAATCCCCTGATGTTAATGCGGGAATCGCCATACCCGCCTGCCTGGCTGGCTACATACACTGAAGGAGTATTCTTCATGATGTCCGGAAACTCCTGGTTCCCGGTTTTGGCTACAATTTCGGGTAGTTTTATGGTAGAAACAGCTACGGGAGTCTCCCGGTCCTTAGCCACGTCAATCACACCATAGCCAATAATCACAACCTCATCCATTGACTTGGCATCAAGTTCCAGTACAACCTCTCCAACACCTGTAGCATTGGCCAGGTCAAAATCCAGGGTCTGCGAAATATACCCCAAAAATGAGATTATGATTGTACCGGTCTGTGCGGTGGTATTTAATTGAAAGGTACCATCGAGACCGGTGATTGTACCATTTGTTGTACCACTTTCAATAATGGCTGCTCCTGGAAGAGCCATTCCAGCTTCCTGGTCAAGTACCGTACCTGTAAGCACACCCTGCGCCATAACTCCCATGGTAAGCCCCACGACTGCCAGTGAAAGCAATAACCTTTTAATAGTTTTCATAGATAAATTGGTTTTAAGGTAAATTTTGATTTGCTGTGATTGTTCACAACTAGGATTACAATTCAAAAGTATGAAGAAATCCAGCCTGAAAGGAATCTCTAAAACATATTCCGCTTCAATTTTTTGCACACTTCATCAAGAATGATTAAAGTGGCTCCAACCCTTTCCTGGACATACTTTCCGGCGATTTGGGATGAGGTTTTCAACAGCTTTGGATTATGCAATTGTTGGCGAATTGTGGATAAAATACCATCTCTGTCATGAACCGGATAGGCACCACCAAGCCGTATGAGTTCTACAGCCTCTGCAAATTTATCGTATACCGGACCGAATAGAACCGGCACTCCATAGGTGACTGGCTCCAGTGTATTGTGGATTCCCTTCCCGAATCCACCACCTATATAAGCAATGGTTCCGAACCTGTAAAGGTAGGAGAGCTGACCAATGGTGTCTACGATTACAACCCTGATATGAGGTGGGATTTCATGCGCCAGTTCAGAAAACAGCACACTGGACGGAAACCTTCTTTTTAAACTGAGAATATGAGATTCCGAAAGCTCATGGGGTGCTATGATCCACCTGGTTTCAACAGGAAGCTTATGGAATGCATGCTCCAGGATCAACTCATCTTTCTCCCAGGTGCTTCCGGCTACAATTACGTTCGCTCCCTCTGTAAAACCCTCAAGGGCCTGATTCCTATATTCAGTTTTAGCCAACTGGTGCACCCTGTCGAACCGGGTATCTCCCGCCACAGTGACCCGGTCAAACCCAACACTTTTCAACAGCTGCTTTGAATCTTCTTTTTGTACATAAATCTGCTCAAAGAAATCCAGGAATCTCCTGTACCAACCCCCATACCATTTGAAAAAAAGCTGTCCGGGCCGAAAATTACCGGAGATTAAAAATATGGGGATCTCTTCCGATTTTAACCGATACAAAAAGTGGTACCAGAATTCGTACTTGACAAACAGTGCCATCTCCATTGAGGTCGATCCAATCAGTTTCCTGGCATTTCTTCTAGTGTCCAGAGGGAGGTACATGACATGATCGGCTCCGGGATAGTTTTTACGTTTCTCATACCCCGATGGGGAAAAGAAGGTAAGCAATATTTTATGATCCGGGAATCGGGTTCGAAAGGACTCAATTACCGGCCTGCCCTGCTCAAACTCTCCAAGTGACGAGCAGTGGAACCAGATTACGCGGTCCTCAGGATCCAGGGCCTGCTGCAGCTCCTCCAACCACCTCTTCCTGCCCTGGATCCACAATTTGGCTTTCCTGTTCCAGGGGGAGATGATCCTCGCTGCCAGCCAGTATAACCTGATCCCTATGTTGTAAATGAGCCTCATTGGAAAATCATTATCAGGACTGAGTTTGGGAAAACCGGCTCACCAGCCACACCGCAAGTAAGGCCATCACCCAGGAGATAAACCTGACACTGATCACTGCATCAAGGGCTGAAAGTTCTGACCAGACCACCGTAGTGATAAATCCTGTAACCAGACCGGCAATTACACCCTGGTGAGTCACTTTTTTCCAGGTTAACAGGAGAAGGATCACCGGGCCGAAAGAGGATCCCAATCCGGCCCAGGCATAGGAGACCATGGAAAAAATTAGTTTGTCGGAGGTGAGTGCAATGGCAAATCCAATGAGCCCCACCACAATGGTAATGATCCGGCTTCCCTTCAATAGCATCTTGTCCCCCACTTCCCAGCCCAGGGTCCGGTGAAATAAATCTTCGATTATGGATGAGCTGATCACCAGCAGCTGGCTGTCGGCAGTAGACATCATGGCTGCAATTGCACCGCTTACAAATATGCCGGCCAGCCATGCAGGCAAAAGTTCATTGGCCAGGTGAGGCATCACTTTTTCTATATCGTCGAACATTCCCTGTCCATAGAGTCCTGCACCCATAATCCCGATAATTACCGCCCCCGAAAAAGCAGGTATCACCCAGGCGATAGCAATGCGACGTGAAATTTTTATCTCCTCGGCACTTCTTATGGCCATAAAACGTGTGAGCAGATGAGGTTGCCCCATATATCCAAGGGCCCAGCTTAGGCCGCTGATGATAAGCGCTGCTGCTGCCCATCCGGTTTTCCCACCGGTAAATGACATCAGAGGATGTCCCTCCTTTGCCACCAGATCGGCCAGGACCACGGTTCCATTGTGAATCTCCTTCAATTCAGCCAGTCCCACCAGGGGAAGTACAACCAGGGTGCCAATCATGATGATCCCCTGCACCATATCGGTCCACGCCACTGCAAAAAAACCGCCCATCATGGTATAAAAGATGATCACTGCCGCCCCGATGATCATTCCTGTGGACTGGTCAAGGCCAAAGGTGACGTTTAGAATCTTACCGGCTCCGTTAAACTGGGCCGAAAGGTAAAAGATGAAGAAGAAGATGATGATAAAGGTAGCCAGCACCCGAATCGCCGACTGTCCCTTTTCGAACCTGGCGGCCAGAAAGGTGGGCAGGGTAAAGGCTCCAAGTCGTTCAGTCTCAATACGAAGTGCCTTTGCAATGAAGAACCAGTAGAATATGATCCCCGAAACACAACCCAGTGCGGTCCAGAACTCCATCAATCCTGATGCGTAGGCTGCACCCGGCAATCCCAGCAACAACCATGCACTCTCCCCAGAGGCTCGTTCTGAGAAAGCCACCACCCAGGGATTCAGCTTTCTTCCTGCTATGAAAAAGTCCTTATGGGATTTATTGATGTTGTAAGTGATGAATCCAACCACCAGGATCACCACCAGATAGAAAATAAAACCAAGGAGCGCGAAATTCATGCCCTAATATAGAAAAATTATGCAGGATCAATCAGGAAAAGAGGTTGAACCATCTGCCTGATAAGTGTACTCCAGAACTACTTCGCTGTAAAGAGTACCCGAATCTCCTTCCCGGTCCAGAATATCTTTCACAAGCAATTTCACGTATTTATCTGTGCTGGTTTGCTGTACCCAGACCTGGTATAACACCACAGTATCGCTGACAGTTTCGAATTGCAAATCATCCTCTACGTTGCTGTACCCTTCATAAAAACTGCGGGCTCCATCCAGGGTTTCAAATTCACCTACCAGGGCAAAACCATTCATCTCGTCGGGGGTATTAAATCCGGGCAGGGAGATCAGCCCCCCACCATCTGCAAGGACCAGGTACCCTTCGTTGATAATATCAGGGAACTTTTCCCCCTGGTAGGGGAAGCGGTAAAACTCACTCTCTTCATACAGATATCCATAT
The DNA here is from genome assembly GCA_029938715.1 of Bacteroidales bacterium. GTDB lineage: Bacteria > Bacteroidota > Bacteroidia > Bacteroidales. The sequence continues at coordinate 9,327 of JAOZUK010000001.1, forward strand.
AGATGATAACTGATGGCTCCGAACTTCTCAGAGCTCAGTCGAAATTCTCCCTTCTCCTCAGGTCCTTTCAGGTTGTCACATCCCATTAAAATCAGAGTGAACAAACTTATCCAAACATATTTATATACTCTCCTCATTTCCCGTCTTGTTAAAATGCAGCCATCAGGAGATCCATATCTTTTGAAGGAATACCCAGCCGGGAACCAATGGCATCATTGGTCAGAATTCCTTTGTAAACATATACACCATGCCTCAGGCCCACGTTCTCTTTAAAATGTTTTCCCAAATCTCCCAGTTCACCCATACCAATGATCAGTGGAGCAAACACATTGCTTATGGCGATGGAGGCGGTCCGCGCCACCCTGGAGGGAATATTGGGTACACAATAGTGAATCACCCCATGCTTTACAAACACTGGATCCACCTGGCTTCTTAATTCGGAAGTTTCAATACACCCCCCTCGATCTATACTGATGTCGATAATTACCGACCCCTTCTTCATCTCCCTTACCATCTCTTCAGAGATAAAATAGGAAGACTGATTCTCCTCATGCCTGATGGCACCAATAACCACATCGGCCGATCGCATGGCTTTCAAAATCACCTTGGGATGGAAAATTGAAGTGGAAACCATCTGTCCCACTGCAGCTTGTAGCCTGCGCAGGCGATGTATGGAGTTATCAAAGACTTTCACATCGGACCCCACTCCCAGAGCTGCTCGTACGGCATATTCAGCTGCAGTACCTGCGCCAAGTATAACTACTTCGGTAGGTGTTATGCCGGTTACTCCTCCAAGCATTACCCCTTTACCTCCCCTTACATTGCTCAGGTACTCGGCAGCAATCAAAATACTGGTGGTTCCTGCAATGGCACTCATGCTTCTTACGGCCGGATAGCAGTTATGCTCATCCTGAATTTTTTCAAAAGCAATGGCTGTAACCCTTTTCTGCATCAGGCTCCTTATGTACTTCTCCTCACAATGGGTGAATACATGGAATGAGGAGATCAGGGTCTGCCTCTCTTTGACCCAGCCAATCTCCTCAAGGGTGGGTGGAACTATCTTTAAGAGGATATCACAACCGCTGAATACTTCCTGACGGCGTTCACAAATTACCCCACCTTTTTCTGAGTAATCCGTATCCTGGTAGTTTGCGGCCTTTCCGGCACCGGCCTCCAGAAATACCTCATGTCCATGGCCCGTAAGGATCTCCACTGCTTCGGGTGTTAGAGGTACACGGCTCTCTATGGAATGATCTTCCGATGGGACCCCGATTTTTAATTGCTTATGCCTGTTACCCACCTCTAACATCTCTTCCTGGGGCATTAAGCCCTCCTTATGTATGTTAAAAGCTGACGATCCTGAGTGTTTCATTTTGCAAACTTAATATAGGTAGCCTAAAATAATACAATAAACCCCCATTGTCAAGACAAATTATCATTGGGGAAGGTCATAGACTAACTCTCTCGACCGGTCGTTCAGAACATTTATTTTTACCAACAGTGCATCTTCCGGGATCAGCTCACTGGCTTTTTCGGGCCACTCGATAAAACAACGGTCGCCCGAGTAAAAGTATTCTTCATAGCCAATGTCGTACATTTCCCCCGGATCCTCAATTCTGTAAAGGTCAAAATGGTATATGGATGAGCCCTCAGGTGTGAAGTATTCGTTGACCAGTGAAAAAGTCGGACTGTTGACTTCAGCTGTAACCCCAAGCTCCTTACAGAGCCACTGAATGAATGTGGTTTTCCCGGCACCCAGTTCACCCGAAAAGGCAATTACAGGGATATCCCCGACGGCCTTTAAAAAGGATTGGGCGACCCGTCCATAATCCTCCAGTGATGGGATGTAAAGTTTGTCCATACTATCTTACAGGTGAGAGTATAGAAATGGGAATTAGCATCTCCTCCATGGAGATGCCCCCGTGTTGAAATGTATTCCTGTAGAGGTTTACAAAGTGGTTGTAATTATTGGGATATACCATGAAATCGTTGTTCATGGCAAAGATGTAACTTGAACTCACATTGGTCCTGGGCAGGTAAATCGACTCTGGTTTAGTCACCTCAAAAACCTCTTTTTTATTGTAATTGAGGTTTTTACCCTGCTTATACCTGAGGTTGACCGAGGTTTGTCTGTCTCCGATCACCTTTACAGGACTATTTACCCTTACAGCCCCGTGGTCGGTGGTGATCACCAGCTTGATGTCCTGTGCCTGGAGATGCTTTAGTAACTCATAGAGATAGGAGTGCTGGAACCAGCTGTGCACCAGTGACCGGTAGGATGATTCGTTAAAAGCCAGCTCCCTGATCATCTCCATCTCAGTGCGGGAGTGGGACAACATATCCACAAAATTGTAGACCAGTACATTCAGGTCATAATTGAGCAGATCCTTTGAGTTTTCCACCAACTTTTTCCCAGCACGCTGGTTACTGATCTTCACATAATTGAAAGAGGCCTTAATTCCCAACCTCTTCATCTGCAGCCGACAGAGCTCTTCTTCATTTGCGTTTTTTCCACCCTCATCGTTCTCATCGATCCAGAGATTGGGATATCGCCTCTGAATCTCACTGGGCATCATCCCAGCAAACATGGCATTTCGAGCATATTGGGTGGCCGTGGGAAGTATGCCGGCAAAAACCGACTCCTCATCAGTTCTGAAAAGGTCCCCAATCTCCTGCTCTATTATTTTCCACTGGTCATAACGCAGGTTGTCTATTATTATCACCATCACCTTTCCCTGATCCAACAGGGGAAATATCTTTTTAGGAAAAATCTGAGGTGAAATAAGGGGAACATCGGAAGAGGTTCCGGAGAACCATTCCTCATAATGGTTCCGTATGAAACGCGCAAATTCCTTGTTGGCTTCGGTCTTCTGCATCCTTAAGACCTCATCCAATCCATCCGTTCCACTTGAATCAAACTCATTCTCCCAGTAAACCAGGCGGGAATAGATCTCAACCCAGTCGTTAAACGAGGAAGCCGTATTTATTTGCATACCGAGCTGATTAAACTGTGACTGGTAGCCCGATGTGGTTTTCTGTGTAACCAGTCTTTTTGTATCGATATTCTTCTTAATGGTGAGAAGAATCTGCTTTGGATTCACAGGCTTAATTAGGTAGTCGGAGATTTTGCCTCCAAGGGCCTCATCCATGATGTCCTCTTCTTCACTCTTTGTAATCATAACCACCGGGGTGGAAGGGGTTATATTTTTAATCCGCTCCAGTGTTTCAAGTCCCGACAATCCAGGCATATTCTCGTCCAGAAAAATAAGATCAAAATCCTGGTCTTCAACTAGTTTAAGGGCATCGATTCCATTGGTGCAAGTGGTTACTCTGTACTCCTTCTCTTCCAGGAAAATGATGTAAGGCTTTAGTAAATCTATCTCATCATCGGTCCACAATATATGTATCTTTCTAGCCATTACTCTTGGTTTACGTAGTACTTCTGGTAAAAGAGATAGTAGGGATTAAACTCCTTCTCCGAGGAAAGCACCCCGAAGTTCTCCTGTGAGATAATCATCATCCGATACTGGGACTCGGGTATACCCCCAAATATTTCATCCCTGTTCTGCTCAATAACCTCCATGTATCGGTTTGCACCTTCAGCATTTATAAATATCTTCACAGTAAGCATGTTGTATGAATCTGTCAACTCTACCCGATCAATGGTCAGGTCATACTGGTTAAAATTATCCAGGTTATAGTTTAACAGATCAAAGTTCACTTGGTTCATGCTTTCACCGGAGTGCAATGCGATCAGGAAGTAGTGCTCCTGCACAGAATCAGGTGCCGAGTAGATAACTTCAGCCTCCTGGGCCTGATCCGCCTCCATGATCTCTGGGAATTCAACATACATATAATCTACGATCTCCTGGGCCTGCTTGCTCTCCTCGGCCAATGGATGCTGTGCGATCAGGGAGTCCAGTTCCACCTTCATCTCCTCTTTGCCCCTGAGCGCTCCCACCGATAAGGCTTTAATATATTTAAATTTTGGAGTGAGCGGATCATCTTCAAACATTGCCATTCCACTATCTGCCGCCGTGATTACTCCGGCATAGTTTTTCTCCTGGTAGAGGCTGAATACCCCTTCATAGTACCGAACCACCTTCATCTCTTCCTCTTCAAGCTCTTTCAGATAATTGGGATTGTTTAACAGCATGGCATAATGAGATTGAGGATAGAGGTTTGAGAGCTCACTGGCATAGAAATTTGCCTGCCCCGGATCTTGTATATTGTTATAGAGCTGGTAGAGATAGTAGTGGGTTGGAGGGCCAAACCTGGTGTCGGGATAGCGCTGTATCAGCTCAGTAAAAGAGGTGATTGATTCCTCATAATCCAGTAGCTTCTCTTTATAGATGACCCCCATATTGAAGAGTGCCTCCTCCAGCCTTATATGGGACTTTTCCATGGAGGAATCGTTCAATGGAATGCTGGCCAGGTAATACTCCCTGGACTTGTTATCGAATATGGGGGTCCCATCGCCTCCGTTGATGCTGTCACTTTCACCTCCTGCACCAGACAGATCAGAGAGGGCCTGTTTGTTTTTCCTTCGCCAGTTATCCTCCAGTTTCCGCTCTCCCCACTTCATCCTGAATTCGGGTTGACCAAAACTTTTGGCATTCAGGTTATAGAAATACCACAATCCCCCCTGTTGTCCTCCCTGTTGTCCTCCCGACTGGTTGTTGTTGTTCATCATGGACTGGTTGAAGGCCATATCCTGCATGGCCTGTTGCTCTGCCAGCCGGGCCTCCTCTTCATCCTCACGAATCTGTTCGATAATCCCATCAATAATAGCCAGCCTCGATTCTTCGGGTAGTGCTGCCAGCATCTGCACACTATCCTCCAGTTCGTAAACCGAAACATTGTAGACCAATCCACTTAAACTGGCCGACAGGGTGGTTAAACCGTTATATCCAGGATAATTTTCATTCAAAAAGGTAACAGCTGAATCGTAATAGGCTGCCGAGAGCTGGTAATTGGGTTCCTCATAAAACATTTCAGCCAGCGTCAAGGATGAAAATCCTTTCTGATACTGATTCTGGATACTGGTTGAGACAGAAAGCTGATAATATTCGATGGCCTTATCCCGGTCGCCCTCCTCCATGGCAATATTTCCCAGGGCAAAATAGATCTGATCCTTATACTCCCTGTTCTTGCTGTCCTTGAGCATTTTATTCAGCAGCTTTTTAAGATCTTCGCTGCTGGCACTTCCAGCTTCATATACCTCTGCCATATTCACCCGGGCATTAAAAGCCATTTCATATGTGGGGTTATAGCGGGTAACACGCTCATACTTTTCAAGGGCCAGGTCATTGAGGCCGGTCTCCTCATAAAGCTGCGCCAGAATATAGGTATACCTTATTTTGTCCTCTTTATCAATTCCTTTATAACCAAGGGCCAATTCCAGGTTTTCAGCAGCAGTGGAAGGTTCATCCTGTTTAATGCGGAGCTGAGCCAAGGTGGTATGGAATGCCTCCATGTAATCCTCGGGGAGCTTGCTCTCATCGGCAAGGGTGGAGATAATCCGTTCTGCCTCCCTTGTTTCATCGATCATGATATAAGCCCTGGCCAGCCATATCATGGCCAGGTACCTGATATCCTCCTTGGGAAATGTGACCAGTATGTGTTTAAAGGTCTCAGCCGCCAAAAAAGATTCACCCTGGTACATGTAAGCTTTTCCCATGAGTAAATAGGAATCGTCGACCCATTTGTTGTATTCGATTTGCTCGTAAAATGCCTTGTCCTTAGGCGACTGGTTTCCCTCCTTTACCTTGGGCTTGGCAGTAATGGAATGATAGGTGATCACTTTGGTGGCCTTATCGATGGCCTTTTTCATATCGCTGTTTACAGTGGAGTTGACCGTTTCATCCTCGTAGAGGAAAACGGGCAATATATGGTTGTAGTCCATCATCACTGAGCTCCGGGCTTTTTCTAAGGCCCGATTGTAGCTTTCATTTCCGTTGAAATAGATGTTATAGTGGGCGGTGAGGTTGTGGAAATTTCTTGTAAGTGAGGTGTTTTTTTCCACACTGCATGAGATCACGCAGCAGAAGAAGGATAGCATGATCAGCCCCCTGTATATGGTCTTCTGAAAAGGCAATTTACTCCAGTTCTGACAAGTTACTGTAAAGTTCTTACAAATAATTAACTGGTTTTGATATAACTTATTTTATCAGGTTGGAAAAAAAGCACCCTAAGAATTAATATCCACTACCTCTTTGATTTCCGGAACTTCATTTTTGACAGCCATTTCAACTCCTGCCTTCAGGGTCTGCATACTGAAGGGACAGCCATGACAGGCACCCTTCAACTCTACCCTCACTATCATATCATCAGTGATGTCGACGATGGCAATATCCCCACCATCTGCAACCAGGTAAGGCCTGATTTTTTCCAGTGCCTTTTCTACTCTCTCTTTTATAGCTTCCATTGTTCCTCTGTTTTAGCTATGTTCAACCTACTTGGTTGTGATCTCCACTTTCTTTGTGGGTTCCAACTCGATATTTCTAGTCTTTATAACCTTTTCAAGGGTTTGCGCCAGGAGATGAAATGCTTCACCGGGAGATCTATCCGGATGAAGCGCCACAGGCTCCCCGGAATCGCCCGATTCCATGATTCCCTGTACAATGGGTATCTGACCCAGAAGCTTGATCCCCATTTTCTCTGCCAGGTTTTTACAACCATCCTTACCGAAAATATAGTACTTATTCTCAGGTAGCTCCTCCGGGGTGAACCACGACATGTTCTCAACGATCCCCAGCAGGGGTACATTGATCTTTTCCCCTGCAAACATGTTGATCCCCTTGATTACATCTGCCAGTGCCACCTCCTGCGGTGTGCTTACGATTACAGCACCGGTAACCGGGACCTCCTGTACCATGGTCAGGTGTACATCACCTGTTCCAGGGGGCAGGTCAATCAGCAGATAGTCCAGCTCGCCCCAGTCTCCCTGGGTAATAAGCTGCTTCAATGCGCCGGTGGCCATGGGTCCTCTCCAGATCACTGCATCTTCAGGATTTACAAAGAGCCCAACTGATAATAATTTAACTCCATATTTCTCGATAGGTACAATCCATTCTGTCCCCTCTTCGGTGCGTGCCACAGGGCGTTGCCCTTCAATATGAAACATTTTTGGGATGGATGGTCCATACACATCTGCATCAATCAAACCTACCCGCTTTCCCATTCCAGCCATTGAGACTGCCAGGTTTACTGCAATGGTGGATTTGCCTACGCCCCCTTTACCCGAAGCAATGGCTATAATATTCTCTACTCCTGCCAATGGATCAGGCTTCACAGGTATCTCCGGAACCTGTACCTGTATATGTTCCATTTTAAGAGTCGCTTCTCCAAATGCCCCGTTAACGGCCCTTTGACAAGCCTTCTTTAACGAGGCAATAAAGGGGTCATTGGGCTTATCAAACCTTAGTCCGATCCATAGTTCACCCTCTCTGTACTGCACATCACTTACCATTCCCATACCTACGATCTGCTCCTTTGTTCCGGGATGTTTAATCTGATCAAGTACCTCCAGTATTTTCTCCTTTTGAATCTCCATTTGTGCCTTAAAATTATGGCATCAAAGATAGCCTTTTTATTTAGATTAAGTTAAAATCAGTCCAGTTCTTCAAGGGGATCCCAGAAGATATCATCGAAATTCAGGATGCGATTTTCTTTAATAATGGCTCCCTCATTTTCCAGGAGTTCCTGCATCAGGTTTGTCCCATCGAAATGGTGCTTACCCGTGAGCATACCATTTCGATTCACTACCCGATGGGCCGGAATGTAGGCTTCTGATGTGTGGGACTGATTCATAGCCCATCCAACCATCCGTGCAGCTCCGGTGGAACCAAGGTAGCGGGCTACTGCTCCGTAGGAGGTAACCCTTCCGTATGGGATCTGGCTGACCACCCGGTAGACCCGGTCAAAAAAACCTTCATTCAGTTTCATCAGGCATCTCTGAAATTTCCTTACGGGCAGGCAATTGAAAGCTAAGATAATGTATGGGCATCCCTTCAGCCAGAAAACGTTTCTCATAATAGGTCTGTATGGAAACAGTTTCATCACTCCATCCCTCACTGTAGATATCATCCGACATTTTCTCCACACGGAGTTTATTATACCTGACCAGTGCCAGGGTATCTGTGTATAGGGATCTGTTATCTGTTTTCAAATGAACCAGGCCACCATCCTTAATAAATTGCCTGTATTTGTTCAGAAAATTTGCACCAGTAAGCCGCTTTCTTCTTCTTCGGGCTTTCTCCTGTGGATCGGGAAATGTAATCCACAATTCATCCACCTCATCCTTTGCAAAGAAGGAGCCAATGAAATCGATACGTGTACGAATAAATGAAACATTTTCAAGGCCCTGATCATGTGCCGCTCTGGCCCCGGTCCAGATTCTGGCCCCTTTAATATCAAGACCCAAGTAATTCTTCTCTGCATTCATCCTGGCCAGACCCACGGTGTACTCTCCTTTTCCACAACCCAGCTCCAGGATCAGCGGACCCTGGTTTCTAAACTGATCGCGACACCACTTCCCCTTCATATGGAAATCCTTTTGGAATACCTCCTCAAAGGAAGGTTGAAACACCTTATCGAGTGTTTGGAGTTCCCTGAATCTGGACAGCTTCTTCTTTCCCAAATTTGTTATGGATTGGTTCTTTCAATTCTTACTCCCAGGTCTGTTACCGGAAGTTCCGGATTTCTCATTCCCTGTTCAAGGGTGAATGTATATACACCGGGGGTGCTAAATTGAGTCTGTTTTCTGTAGAGAAGCTGTAGCTCTCTCAGGTTTCCGGATCCCCTTCCAGTCCAGTTGCCATCCGGGGCAGCAAGTATCAGATTGACCGTATCCTTCAGAAGCTGACCGGTGGGTCCCTTCACATGAACAAACATATAGAGGTTGCTCAAGGGGTATTCCACTGTATGCCTCACTTGCAGGTAGATGTTATGAAGCGACGTAGTATCGGTAATCTCCACTTTGAATTCCCGGGCATCCACCCATCCCCACTGACCATTCTCAATGTGAATATACTGATCATAGACCATGTCTGGATCACAGGATACAGCTGCCAGGAAAAGGATCAGGAGAAGAGATTTAGCTAGCTTATTCATGACCGGTTGTGATGTCCTCTGGGGGGTCTGTGTTTTTTCTTTTTCTTTTTGGGTCGCCTCTCTTTCTCAAAGCGAGTCAGACTTCCCTGTCCAGCGCCATTGGTGTACTCCAGGCGATCGGGCTTGATTACAACATTTACTTCCACCAATTCATCGGGCACTATTTCCCTTGAATTCATTTGCTGAATTTCTTTGACACGCTCCACCGGCACCGGCACAAGTGCCTGAGCTGCTGACCCTGAGAACCCGTACCACATGATCCCCCGGTATACATCGGTTTTCAGGTGATAGGCATCTCCCTGGTTGGTTTTCAGAAGTTTGGTTGTATCCGGGAACTGCTTACGGGCATCCTCATACCCGGCCAGCTCATAATTAAGGCAGCACTTCAATTTACCACATTGACCTGCCAGCTTTTGAGGATTCAGAGCTACTTCCTGTACCCTTGCCGAATTGGTGCTCACTGAAACAAAGTTGGTAACAAAGGTGGAACAGCATAGCTCCCTGCCACAGGTTCCAATGCCACCGATTTTACCCGCTTCCTGCCTGGCTCCGATCTGCTTCATCTCAATCCGGATCCGAAATGTCTCGGCCAGGACCTTGATTAATTCCCTGAAATCCACACGCTCATCGGCGATATAGTAGAAGATTGCCTTTGTATTGTCGCCCTGATACTCCACATCCCCAATCTTCATATTCAATCCCAGGTCACTGGCTAACTTCCGGCTTTGAAGCATGGTTTGCTCCTCAATTCGGATGGCCTCCTTCCATTTGTCGATATCCACCTGCTTGGCCTTTCTGTAGACTTTTTTCAGCTCTTCGGAATTTACAGGATGTTTAACGTGGTTCAGTTGCTTATCCACAATTTCACCTACAAGTGAAACAATACCTATATCATGCCCCGGGGAGGCTTCTACTGCCACTATATCCCCACGTTTCAACCTGAGTCCGTTCACATTCCGGTAGAATCCCTTTCGGGTATTCTTAAACCGGATCTCCACTGCATCGGGAATATCCATATCCGACACCTCCCTCAACCAGTTAAATGCATCCAATTTGGAGCAAGAACTAAAATAGGAATCTATGCGATCCTTGTTTTCTCCGCTGATTTCAAGCTGTTTCTGGGAACAGCAACCTCTTGCCTTCAGGCTATCCATGATGCAAAAATAGGGATTCAGATTTCCAATTCAAAACCAGATCATTCCGCAGCGGCAGGCTTCTGCATTAACAACCTGATTACCCGTATAGATAAGTCCATCAGAATGATCCTGGGATTGCCATTGGCCTCAATGTGATTGCCGGCCAACCCAAAGGCCTCCACCAGGTCGAATACATTTCCATGGTGAATAAAGGGGCTGAATTTCAACGCAAACTCCCTCTCCCTGCCCGACATATAGTTGAGGGTTCCATTCTCCATATGGAGCATAAAATTCTCCCGCAGAAGATGGAGGGAATAGTCAATAAATTGCTTTTGCCGCTCCCGGCCTATGCCTGCCCCCTGGTCTACCCAGGTATTTATCTCGATGATGTTCCTGGCGTAACAGAGCCGCATCAATCGGGTAAAAAGCTCAAAATTGTGACTTTCACTCTCATCCTGACGGAGGGTCTGCAATGCCAGACTGAAATTTCCATTGGCTCTGTTTGCCGCATCTTCAATAAGCTGCTCATCACCGGTTCCCTGCTGTTTCAATCCCTCCCTGATCTCTGTGTCGGTTAACGGAGGGACATGAAGCAGCTGGGTACGACTGAGGATGGTGGGTATGATCCTTTCGGTATGCTCAGAAACCATCAGGATCAATGTTTTATCAGGGGGTTCTTCAATAAGCTTCAGTAATTTATTTGCCGCAGGAAGATTCATCTTCTCAGGCAACCATAGCACCATCATCCTGTAATCCGACTCATAGGGCTTAAAGCTCAGCTTTCTGATGATAGACTCGCTCTCCCTTACATTGATGATGCCCTGTTTGTTTTCGGCACCTATGGCCTCATACCAGAGGTTTTCAGTAATGTAGTGATCCGATAGAAGGGCTTCTCTCCAGTCAACAATGAAATCGTCAGTTACAGGTGGAGCTGTTATACCACCAGCTTTCAATACCGGTACCACAAAATGTAGATCGGGATGAACCAGCTTGCCAAATTTCATACAGGAGGGACAAACCCCGCAGGAATCCCCATCTCCCCGATTCCCACAGGCCAGGTACTGGACCATGGCAACAGCCAGCGCAAGTTTTCCTGTTCCAGCAGGGCCGAACAACATAAGGGCATGTGGGGTGCGGTCATCCCGCACCATATTCAGGAGTCTCTGTTTTACCTCCCTCTGACCTATGATCTCACCAAACAACATGATCGTTAGAACTGTAAAAGTAGAATTTCTTTTTTACCTTTGGGATTCCGAATCAGAACTGTTTACATTCATAAAAATTCTTTACAAATGCAAATGATTGATAATTATAATTTTGCGGGAAAAAAAGTGATCATCAGGGTGGATTTCAATGTACCCCTGGGAGCCCAGTATGAGGTATCAGACGATACCCGCATTCGCGGGGCACTTCCTACCATTAAAAAGGTGCTTCAGGATGGGGGTTCAGCCATTTTGATGTCACACCTGGGCAGGCCTAAATCGGGACCCGAAGAAAAATTCTCATTGAAACATATAATTCCGGCTCTTACGGATCTGCTTGGAATGGAGGTCCGGTTTGCCAACGACTGTATGGGCGAAGAGGCCGTTGTAAAATCAGCTGCTCTGAAACCAGGAGAAGTGCTTCTCCTGGAAAATCTTCGTTTCTATTCAGCTGAGAACAAGATTAAAACCGATGAAGAGAAGGCCGCCACTAAAGTTTTTGCAGAGAAACTGTCCACCTATGCCGATGTCTATGTAAATGATGCTTTCGGTACAGCTCACAGGGCACATGCCTCCACAGCTGTGATAGCTGATTACTTTGATGAGAACACGAAAATGTTTGGATTCCTTATCAATAAGGAGATTGAGGCCATGGATAAGGTGCTTTACAGTACAGAGAAACCGCTGACCGCTATCATGGGCGGAGCCAAGGTTTCCGATAAGATCCAGGTCATTGAGAACCTGCTCGACAAAGTGGATAACCTTGTAATTGGTGGTGGGATGACCTACACCTTTATCAAGGCCCGCGGAGGAGAGATAGGTAATTCGTTATGTGAAGAAGACAAACTGGATGTGGCTGCCGACCTTGTAAAAAAAGCCCGTGAGAAGGGTGTGAACCTGCTGCTTCCAGTGGATCAGGTACTGTCCGATAAATTTGATAACGAGGCCCACACAGAGGTGGCCGACATTGATCAGGGCAAAGAGGGCTTTATGGGTCTCGATATCGGTGCCAAATCGATTAAAGCACTTACCGAGGTGATCATGAACTCTAAAATAATTCTCTGGAACGGCCCCATGGGTGTATTTGAAATGCCCAATTTCCAGAAAGGAACGGTGAGCATTGCTCAGGCAATTGCTGAATCCACGGCTAAAGGTGCCTTTAGCCTTGTGGGTGGCGGAGATTCTGTGGCTGCCGTGAATAAATTCGGTTTGGCCCACAAGGTGAGCTATGTATCCACAGGTGGAGGAGCCATGCTGGAGTATATTGAAGGTAAAGTGTTACCGGGTATCAAGGCCATTAAAGGATAGAGGTTAACATCTGACATATAAGCATATGGATCCTGCATTTCATCAGGCCATTTTCAAGATCAAAGATCAAAAAACCTTCAGGGATGCAGCCCTGAAGGTTTTTTTATATCAGTCCAGACAGACTCCTGTTTATGGAGAATATCTGCAAAAACTGGGAATTGACCCTGTGCAGATCTCCAGGTTGGAAGAGATTCCCTTTCTCCCGGTGGAGTTCTTTAAAACACACACTGTGCTGGGTGAGGGGAAAAAAGCAGAGATCATATTTGAAAGCAGCGGAACCACACTTCAAACTCTGGCCAAGCACTATATTGTGGATGTTTCACTCTACAGAGAGAGCTTTTCCAGAGGATTTTCCCATATCTATGGTTCCCCGGAAAACTATTGCATAGTGGCCCTGCTTCCCTCTTACCTGCAGCGTTCGGGCTCCTCACTGGTCTATATGATGGACCACCTGATGGGCCAGTCTCAACATCCCGAAAGTGGGTTTTACCTGGATAACCTGGATGAACTTTCAATCCTTCTTCAGAGACGAAATGACGATGGACAACCCACCCTTCTGGTGGGCGTCAGCTATGCGCTGCTTGACCTGGCAGATATAGCTCCATTAATTCTGAAGGATCACATCATCATGATGGAGACGGGAGGCATGAAAGGCAGGCGAAGAGAGATGGTCCGGGGGGAGCTGCATAAAGCCCTGAAAAAAGCTTTTGGTCTGAAAACCATACACTCCGAATATGGAATGACAGAGTTGTTGTCCCAGGCCTATTCCAGCGGTAACGGACTCTTTTATACCCCCCCCTGGATGAAGATTCTCATTCGCGATCCCAATGATCCTTTTTCAACTGTTCAACAAGGCCAAACCGGTGGTCTGAATATCATCGACCTGGCCAACCTTTACAGTTGCTCCTTCATAGCCACAGGCGACCTGGGCAAAACATATGCAGATGGTGGTTTTGAGATCCTCGGTCGATTCGATCATTCAGACATCAGGGGATGCAACCTGATGGTCCCTTAGGTCTTAATATGTAAGCCTGAAAAGGCATCTTCTCTTACCAGTCAAACTCCCCGATAAAAGGGATCTGCTCGGTCAGGAGAACATTGACCGCGCTGGCAAAATAGTTCTCAATTTGATAGAATTGGGCTGCTGTCTTAACGCCTGCGGCCTTTTTCATGCTTTTGTAGTACTTCTTAATCAGTTTATTCTGGGTATCTCTCACTTTCATAGCCTCACCAACCAATTCGTCGGTGGTGACATCATCAAGTTCAAGGTAAGATTTGGTGTACTTATCTAAAACTTCAATGCGTTTTTGCCCGTTGGCTTTGCGTTCCACTTCATAGTCGTCATAAAGGCTCCAGAACTCGGTGGCGGCTTCGCCTTCCAGGCTAATAAATTCAGAGACAATGGCTTTTTTCTCCATTCCAAAGATGGATTGGTAGAGTTCAATCTCCTCCTTATTCGACTGAGCAAAAGTTGTTGCGATTGCCAGTAAAAAAATTGCTGTCAGGGATAATGCTTTTTTCATTTTAATTTGATTTTTAGATTATTATTCTTGTAAAAATTGATATTCTCTTAACAGAAACAACGAAACAGGAAAAATGTTTATTCCGAATCACTCTACCTCTGGCCGGAAGGCATTTTCAATATGTTCGATCTCTATCCGGCCAGCATGGTATATGACTGCAATCACATCGAATCGTGTGGGGCGATGGCTGTTGAATACCCTTATAAAACCCTCTGCTGCCCTCACAATATGCCGTTGTTTTCTCTGGTCCACAACTTCAGAGGGATGGTTGACCCGGTTGCCCACCATGGATTTTACCTCCACAACGATCAGCAATCCCCCGAAGGTGGCCACAATATCCAGTTCTTTCTTTCCCCACCTCCAGTTTGTTCTCCAGATATGGTATCCCCTGGCCCGCAAAAAGCCCACCGCAAGTTGCTCCGCATTTCGGCCTATATCACAATGATTCATCCGTGTAAGAGTTACAGGTAAATGTGTCCAACGGAGACCAAATCAGCGTTCATTTTATCACTATCTTTGTCCGGTCCAAAATGAACTCAACATGTCAACAAAAGATTATAAAAGATACTTAATTACTTCTGCCCTGCCCTATGCCAACGGTCCCCTTCACCTGGGCCACCTGGCTGGTGTATATGTACCCTCCGATATCTATGTGAGATACCTTCGTCAGAGGAACAGAGATGTCATATCCATTTGCGGATCGGATGAACATGGAGTGCCCATCACGCTAAAGGCCCGGAAAGAGGGAACTACTCCGCAGGATGTGGTGGATCGTTATCACTCCATCAACAAGAAAGCCTTTGAAGATTTTGGAATCTCTTTTGATATCTACTCCAGAACCTCCAACAAGGTTCACCATGAAACAGCTTCTGAGTTTTTTACGACGCTCTATGACAAAGGGGTTTTCATCGAAAAAACTTCTGAACAGTATTATGATGAAGAGGCCTCCACCTTTCTGGCCGACCGCTACATCACCGGCACATGTCCACATTGTGGAAACCCTTGTGCCTATGGGGATCAGTGTGAACAATGCGGCACTTCCCTGAGCCCAGCTGATCTGGCCAATCCTGTATCCACCATCAGCGGCAGTAAACCTGTATTGAGAGAGACCAGGCACTGGTACCTGCCACTGGATCAATACGAACCCTGGTTGAAGCAGTGGATCCTTGAGGAACATAAAGAGTGGAAGCCCAATGTGTATGGCCAGTGCAAATCCTGGCTCGACCAGGGATTGCATCCCAGGGCTGTAAGCCGTGATCTGGACTGGGGAGTACCGGTCCCGGTGGAGGGGGCCGATGGAAAGGTGCTCTACGTATGGTTTGATGCTCCCATTGGCTATATTTCCGCCACCAAGGAGCTTACGCCTCAATGGGAAAAATACTGGAAGGATGAGGAGACCCGAATGATCCATTTTATCGGGAAAGACAACATTGTTTTTCATTGCATCGTATTTCCAACCATGCTCAAGGCGGAAGGGAGTTATATACTGCCCGAAAATGTGCCTGCCAACGAATTCCTGAACCTGGAAAACGACAAAATTTCCACTTCCAGAAACTGGGCTGTATGGTTACACGAATACCTGGAAGATTTTCCTGGAAAACAGGATGTGCTTCGTTATGTTCTGTGCGCAAATGCACCTGAAAACAAGGACAACGATTTTACCTGGAAGGACTTTCAAAACAGAAACAACAATGAACTGGTAGCCATTTTGGGCAACTTTGTAAACCGGGTGCTGGTGCTGACGCATAAATACTTCCATGGGAAGGTCCCTGAAATAACAGGATTGCTTGACCGGGACAAGGCCGTGCTTGATGAGATAAAAACCATAGCAGGGGATGTGGAACGAAGCCTGGAGGTGTTCAGGTTCAGAGAAGCCATTAAAACGGCCATGGACCTGGCCAGGTTGGGAAATAAATACCTGGCCGACACCGAACCCTGGAAATTGATTAAAACAGATTCGGAACGGGTGAAAACCATCCTGAATGTGGCACTTCAGATCACCACCAACCTAACCCTTCTGCTGGATCCCTTCTTACCCTTCTCTATGAAAACACTCAGGGGTATTCTGCAGTTTGATCAGACCTCCTGGGACCTGATTGGATCGCCGGATCTGTTGGAAGCCGGACATACCATAGAGAAGGCCTCCCTGCTTTTTGAAAAGATTGAAGATGAACAGGTCCAGGCACAGCTTGACAAACTCATGAGAACCAAAAAGGAGAATGAAGAGCCTGCAGAGGTGGCTCTCCAAAAAGAGGAGATCTCCTTCGACGATTTCTCCCGCATGGACCTCAGGACAGGAACCATTCTTGAAGCTGAAAAGGTACCCAAAACAAAGAAGCTAATCAAAATGCAGGTGGACCTGGGTTTTGAAATACGTACCATCGTTTCGGGAATCGCTGAACATTACCGGCCGGAGGCATTACCGGGAAAAAAAGTGTGTGTTCTGGCCAACCTGTCACCCAGAAAAATTAAGGGCATTGAATCGCAGGGGATGATCTTGCTGTCCGAGAATCCGGAAGGTACTTTGCACTTTGTGGAGCCTGCCGCTGATGCAATCAACGGCTCTGAGATCAATTAATTCTAATTGGATAGGACCCAGCAGGATTTGAGTCCGGGCTCTGACTTAATCTCGGAAAGAACCCTCTCTGCCTCTGCTACTGTGGCATATGAAGCCACACTAACCCTGTACATCCTGTTCTCAGTAATAAGTACTTCGGACTTGTAACCTCTTGCCTTCAGCTGATCCTGCATTTCACTGGCATTTTTCAGATGTTTGAAGCTGCCGGCAATAATGTAATAATTGGGTGTCGCATCCACAGATTCGCCCTGAACCTCCTGAGATTCCGGGGATTCCGGGGATTCCGGGGCTGCTACCTCGGCTGCATTGTCTTTTTCCTCCCGGAGCTGCTCATTTTGCTGAATCGTCTCAATGGGAGGGCTCTTCTTCTGAATCCGGGACTCTTTGGTTGGATTTCCTTTGCGACCGATGGGAATAAAAATCAATACCGCAAGGATAACAATCAAGGTGCCTGCCGTAATATAGATGGCCCTCCATCTTGTGATGTGCCTGCCGGTTCTCCCGTAAGGTTGTGGCTCAGGTGCTCTAACAGGTGCGTGGGGGGGGGCCTTTACAGAAACATCTACCTCTCTGTTCTCCTCTTCCGGGGGCAACTCCTCCAGCTCCAGCAGATCAAGTGATTCCAGTCCATAATGATCTGGTTCCAGCACCCATTCCGAAACCGCCTGGAAGTGAACTTTTCCATCATCATCCTTCAGAAAGGTTCCTGTTTCATGAACCAGATAGGGTTCTCCCTTGTCCAGTGCAAATTTAATGGCATCGATCAACTCCAGCACTTTCTGGTCGGCCGCCTCCTGCTGTATTCCCTCTCCATATAACATGGTTGCTGCCAGCAATCCATCATCCTTGCTATATCCAGAATCAAACTTTACAGTTAAACCAGGTGGATTGATCTTACCCCCTGTTTGAGAAACTTCCCCTTTTACTTCTTTCACTTCGAGATTACCAAAACCAGGAAAAACTACGCGTTTGCTGTCGTTCAGTAGTTGCCTTATATATTTCCCAATGATCATCGCTGGTCAAATGTGACGTAAAAGTAGTCAGTCAGCTGAGGAATTCAAAACGAAGTTATCAACCCGCAATTTTTACTATCTTCGTACACTGTTGCTGCAAAAAAAAACATGAACAAAGAAGAGAAGAACTTTGCACTAATAGGCGTTGCCGGCTACATCGCAGTGAGGCACGTGAGGGCCATCAAAGAGACTGGAAACAGGCTGGTGGCATCCCTTGACCGTTTCGATAGTGTGGGTTTCATGGATAGCTATTTTCCTGATGCCGATTTTTTCACAGAATTCGAACGATTCGATCGCCACATCGCCAAGCTGAACAGACAGGGGACACAGTTGAACTATGTGAGTATCTGTTCCCCCAACTATCTGCACGATTCACACATTCGCTTTGCCCTCCGCAACGGTGCCGACGCCATCTGTGAAAAACCACTGGTACTTAATCCATGGAATATAGATGCCCTGCAGGATTATGAGAAGGAGACCGGCAGGAAGGTGTGGAACATATTACAACTGAGGCATCACAAGGCCATTATGGATCTGAAAGAGAGGGTGAGTACCGGGCCCGTTAATAAGGTATATGACATCGACCTCTCATACATCACCAGCAGGGGGAACTGGTACCACTACTCCTGGAAGGGGGATGAGGAGAAGTCGGGAGGTGTAGCCACTAACATAGGCGTACACTTTTTCGATATGCTCACCTGGATCTTTGGTCCCGTTAAAGAGAACAAGGTCCATTTTCTGAAGGCTGATAAAGCTGCTGGCTATCTTGAATTGGAACAGGCCAGGGTCCGCTGGTTTCTGAGCATAGATTATGGAGATATCCCTGATAACCTGAAGGAATCCGGAGTTCGTACCTATAGATCCATCACCATTGATGGAACCGAAATTGAATTCAGTGGAGGTTTTACAGATCTTCATACCATCTCCTACCAGAAGATCCTGAAAGGAAGCGGGTACGGACTGGAGGCTGCACGAAACTCTATTCAAACCGTTTACAATATTCGCAATACTGAGCCCGTTGGATTAACAGGTGATTACCACCCCATTATCAAAAAAATTAAAAATGATTTATAACGATCTATTAAGCAAAGACAAAAAGATGGCCATCATTGGCCTGGGTTATGTGGGGCTCCCCATCGCTCTTGAGTTTGCCAAAAAAATATCTGTGATCGGATTTGACATTAAGCCAGACCGTGTGGAGATGATGAAAAACAAGGTGGACCCCAGCAACGAACTGGTTGCAGAAGATTTTGATGGTTGCGATATCCAGTTTACCTCAAACATTGAGGATATCAGGGAAGCCTCCTTCTATATTATTGCTGTTCCAACCCCCATAGACGAACATAAGAAACCTGACCTGACACCGGTAATCTCTGCCACCGAAACGGTTGGGAAGGTGTTATCGGAGGGCGATTATGTGGTCTACGAATCGACGGTCTATCCTGGTTGTACCGAAGAGGATTGCATCCCTCTGCTAAGTAAGATCTCAGGCTTAACATATATGGATCAGTTTAAAGTGGGATTCTCACCTGAACGTATCAATCCTGGCGACAAAGAGCATACCCTTACACGCATTACCAAAGTCTCTTCAGGTTGTGACGCTGAGTCGGCCGAAGAGATTGCCAAAACCTATGAACTGGTCATTGAAGCAGGCGTGCACAGGGCCAGCTCCATCAAAGTGGCCGAAGCTGCCAAGATCATTGAAAACACCCAGCGTGATATCAACATAGCCTTTATGAACGAGCTCTCCATGATCTTTAACAAAATGGGTATCAATACCTATGAGGTGCTCGAGGCAGCTGGAACAAAATGGAATTTCCTTAAGTTTTATCCCGGACTGGTGGGCGGGCACTGCATTGGCGTGGATCCTTATTATCTCACCTATAAATCGGCTAAATTCGGGCATCATGCCCAGATCATCAATGCAGGCAGGGGTATCAACGACGGAATGGCAGCCTATGTGGCCCGGCAGGTAACCCTGAAACTCTCTTCCTCCTTTCCAAACCTGAAGGATTGCCGTGTGTTGGTGATGGGTGCTACTTTTAAAGAAAATGTAAGCGATATCCGTAACTCAAAGGTGGCTGATGTGATTTCAGAACTCAAAGAGTTTGGGGTCATGGTCGATGTGGTGGACCCCTATGCTTCACCGGAGGAGATCAGAGAGGAGTATGATTTTGAGCTCGCTCCATCCATCGAAGGTCCCTATCATTGTGTTATTGTAGCCGTAAACCATACACAGTATACCAAATTGGATGAAGCCTATTTTCAATCCATCACTCATGAAGGTGCTATATTTGCAGATTTGAAAGGCATCTTCAGGGATCAGATCACAAAACTGCAATACTGGAGCCTCTAAATATCCTGGATATGTCAAAAATTCTTGTTACCGGTGGAACCGGGTACATCGGATCTCATACGGTGGTAGAACTTATGGAGGAGGGGTTTGAGGTGGTGATTATAGATAACCTTTCTAATTCGGAACTAGAGGTACTGGATGGGATCACTGCCATAACCGGTAAAGAACCACATTTTGAAAAGGTGGACCTAAGGGATAGAGAGCTGGTTATTAAGGTCTTTGAGAAGCATCCCGATATTCAGTCCATTATACACTTTGCCGCTTTCAAAGCTGTGGGCGAGAGTGTGGATAAACCGTTGGCCTACTATGAGAATAACCTGCTGTCGCTGATCCACCTGCTGGAAGCCATGAAGCAGTTCAAGATAGCGCACCTGGTATTTTCCTCCTCATGCACCGTCTATGGAGAACCCGATTCATTACCTGTGGATGAGTCAGCCCCCATCAAAAAGGCCAACTCACCTTATGGCAATACCAAGCAGATCTGCGAAGAAATCCTTCAGGATACCCTCGAATCTTCACCAGAGCTGGGGGTGATTTCGTTGCGTTACTTTAATCCCATTGGAGCACATCCCTCCTCAAAGATCGGAGAACTTCCCATTGGTGTGCCAAACAACCTGGTTCCTTTTGTCACCCAGACTGCTGCTGGCATCAGGGAGCGTTTAAATGTATTTGGCGATAATTACAATACACCCGATGGTTCGGCCGTCAGGGACTATATCAACGTGGTTGATCTGGCCAGGGCACATATTGTGGCCATCAGGCGACTGCTTGCCAATAAACAGAAGACTGCCTTCGAAGTATTTAATCTGGGAACCGGAAAGGGATACTCTGTTCTTGAAATTATCCATGCTTTTGAGAAAGCCACCGGACAAAAGATCAATTTTAAGGTGGTGGATCGCCGTGAAGGAGATGTGGAACAGGTCTATGCCGATACAGCTTATGCCAACAGAGAGCTTGGCTGGAAAGCAGAAAAAGGGATTGAAGAAACCCTTCTTTCGGCCTGGAACTGGGAGAAGAATACCAGATCGAAAAAAAACAGATCATGAAAACATTGCTGGTCACCGGGGGGGCAGGTTTTATCGGTTCCCATGTGGTAAGAAAAATGGTGTTAGATCATCCCGAATTCCATATTATCAACCTGGATCAACTCACCTATGCAGGTAATCTTGAAAACCTCACCGACATTCAGGATGCACCCAATTACAGATTTATCCGGGGCAACATTGTGGACGGAACCTTTCTGGAGAAACTGTTTCAGGAAGAGGAGATTCATGGGGTGATCCACCTGGCAGCCGAGTCACACGTAGACCGCTCCATTGCAGATCCCATGTCATTTATTAATACAAACATTGTGGGTACAGTGAACCTTCTAAATGCATGCCGTAATGCCTGGAAGGATTTCGAAGGGAAGCTCTTCTACCATATCTCCACCGACGAGGTTTACGGGAGTCTGGGCTCCAGCGGACTTTTTACTGAAGATACCGCTTACGATCCCCGAAGTCCCTACTCTGCCTCAAAAGCCAGTTCGGACCACCTGGTAAGGGCTTACCATCATACCTATGGCATGCCTATAGTAATTTCGAACTGCTCAAATAATTATGGCCCAAACCAGTTTCCCGAGAAACTGATCCCACTGGCCATCAATAACATCCTTCAGATGAAACCCATTCCCATCTATGGAAAGGGTGAGAATGTAAGGGACTGGCTCTATGTAGAAGACCATGCTACGGCCATTGAGCTCATTTTCAGAAAAGGGAGCAATGGTCGGACCTACAACATTGGTGGATTAAACGAATGGCAAAATATCGACCTGATCCGGCTTCTGTGCAAAATTATGGATGAAAAGCTGGAGAGGGAGTCAGGTACCTCGGAGGGATTGATCACCTATGTGAAAGACCGGGCAGGTCACGATCTCCGGTACGCCATTGACAGCACCCGGATCGCAGAAGAACTGGACTGGAAACCTTCACTGAATTTTGAGGAGGGCCTTGCAAGAACCGTCACCTGGTACCTGGAGAATCAGGAGTGGATGCAACGCATCACCTCTGGAGTTTACCAGTCCTATTACGATCAACAATACAGAGATCGCTAATGCCTTCTTTATTTCCTCGGCAAGCCTGAAACATCCAGTTTGGTATTCGGCATACCCATGTCTTTAGAATCTTTTATGGTAAGGATAATATCATTAAAATCGTGATCACAACTACTGCTGTTAACCTTAATATCTTCAAATGTCAGTACGATATCATCGCAATCGCTACTTATAAAGAGGGTTGATTGCTGGGCCTGATCAATATTAAAAAGTTTATCTGTATAATGTGTATAGACACCATCTACCGTAAGACCGTTTTTCCATCCCTGCGCAACAATGTAAAAGCCTATTACTGTTCCTGCCGGAAAGCTTTCGTCACCCAATTGTACACGGTCTCCAAAATCCAGGCCACCGCCTTCTCCGACTTTTGATACGTTTGGAAAAACTATCAGCTTTTCAAAATCTTCGATGCTTTGCGGTGGGTTATCCGCAGGATAAGTATAGTAACCGAAAGTATTTCTCCATCCGGCTCCTTCATCAATGAATGAAACGAAAACTGGTGTTTCCTCTGTAACATGAATATTCAGGTGGGCAGTATCACTGAAAAGGTCATCATGAATATTTCTCACATCCACGCTCTCAGGAAACATCTCCGAAATATTTGCCATCAATGTTTCACAGGGATCGGTAGGATCAACATCGTCGGGTACCCCTTCGTCAATACTTATGGCAAGTATTTTTAATCCTCCGAGTCCTGTAGCAACAAAAATCACATTGTCTTTTGATTCTACAAAATTTGCGGATTGGGATTCGCCAAAATTCATAGCCCCCAACATCCATAAGTTATCACTATCTTCTGCAATAAGTCCGCCCACATAAACGCCCGACTCACCATTTCCTATCAACACAAGGTCGCCATTGAGAGATACACTATTGGTTACATGAGCTTCATCCAAAGCGCCGGAAGGTGTAGCTGGTTTTGGAAGGCTTTGCTTTAGACTCCCGTCGAGATTGAGTATAGAAAGTCCTCCCTCATTCAATGCGGCAAAAATATACTCATCTGAAACAGCAATTTCAGATTTAGATTCCGGGATGGTCGCTCCGCCAAGATGATACGTCTTCGTATAGGTGGCATCAGGCAATTCAAATACATTCACCCGCCCTTCCTGACCTTGCAAGACGTAAAGGTGATCTGAATTTGCATCAACTGAGCGGGCATCCGAGATTTCCTCTGTACCTGCTTTTGTATAAGCAGCATCAAAAATAGTGAGATCACCAGCGGAACCGCTGGTTGCAAATATCTGACCGGCTGCTACCTTAATATCGGTTCCGGCATAGGAAGAAATATCTATGATGGTTTCTACTTTTTCAAAGGCCATTGTTGCATCCAGTGATATCACTTCCATAAATGCGGGCGAAACAAACCCTTTCTCTTCAAAATCTCCTGTTGCACCAACCACATAAATTTTTCCATCTGCATAGTCTACAGCACTTACATCCGTATTTACCAGTATGGCGCTTGAAATAATCACCGGATTCTTTAAATCAGAAACATCAAATATTTCTATACCACCCAGCCATTTTGACCCGCGGGTGTTATAGGTAACAATAGCATAATCATCTTTGATGGTGACATGGGTTGCTTGCAGCGTATTACCATGGTAAACTGGAGGATCAACTTCGGCCTTTAATTTAAAAACATAATTCTTTGTCAGGTCTATTTCCGGAAAATCATCAGTACTCTTCAGGTGTGAGGAAGTTTCCGTATCCTCAATGGGTACTATTTCATTTTTATAGCTTACCCTTGCTGCCAGTTGGGCAGGATTGCTATTGATTAGTAAATTCCCTTTTTTAATAAAGTCATCTTCAGGATTATCTATGGGCGGGGAGTCTTTTTGGCAACTGAAGAGCGCAAATGCGGCAAATAGTATTAGGCTAATGAGACCAATATTTTTCATGGCTTATGCTTAAAGTTTTTATCATCGAATAATATATGCATGGCAAAAAAAAGGATGTCCTTTCTGACACCTTTTACTTTTTACTTAAATTTTACATTAAAGTTGCATTTAAGGTGTTATAGTTTAGATAAAACACACTTTTTTTAACATGAAGTGAGTAGTTCATGTCAGGGCTTTGGGATTATAATCCAGTATATGGATACTCCAAATGCATGCGATGAAAAGAGAAAACAATTATAAGTATCCTTTTGAGGATGTCATTGAATCATTAAATAATTCCCTAACTCAGATTGGGAATGATGAACAATGGTTCGGGATGAAGACCTAAAAATCAAATCACCCCCGTTGGTGACTACTCGACAGTGACGGATTTAGCCAGATTCCTGGGCTGATCCACATCACATCCACGCATGAGTGCAATGTGATAGGCAATTAACTGCAGCGGAACCACCGAGGGAAGGGACACAAGTACCGGATCGGTTTCCGGGATCTCTATCACATGGTCTGCCATCTCTTTAATGGCCGTATCTCCTTCTGTAACGATGGCAATTACCACTCCATTGCGAGCTTTAACCTCCTGGATGTTGCTTACAATCTTGTTGTAAGAGCTGTCTCGGGTGGCTATAAATACCACAGGCATCTTCTCATCGATCAGTGCGATGGGACCATGTTTCATCTCTGCAGCAGGATAGCCCTCTGCATGAATATAGGAGATCTCTTTGAGCTTCAATGCTCCCTCCAGTGCAACCGGGAAAGAGACTCCACGACCCAGATAGAGGACATTTGTAGCATCCTTGTATATTTCAGCAATGCGCCTGAACTCTTCATTCTGCTCCAGTATCTTCTCAATCTTACCGGGTATGTTGTTCAGTTCAGATATCAGTTTAGCAAAACGATCTTCTGATAACAGTCCCTTCTCTTTCCCAATCATCATGGCAATCATGGTAATTACGGTTACCTGTGCAGTGAACGCTTTGGTGGAGGCAACCCCTATTTCGGTTCCCGCATGGGTGTAAACTCCGGCATGGGTCTCCCGGGAGATACTCGATCCGGCCACATTACAGATCCCCAGAACCAGCGCACCAGCCTCCCTGGCCAGCTGAATGGCTGCCAGCGTATCCGCTGTTTCACCACTCTGACTAATGGCCAGGACCACATCGTCGGGACCAATCATGGGATTGCGATAACGGAACTCGGAAGCATACTCCACCTCCACCGGAATCCTTGCCATATCTTCAATAAGGTATTCGCCTACCAATCCCGCATGCCATGAGGTGCCACAGGCAATCACCACTATGCGCTTGGCATTCACAAGCTGTTCTTTTACAGCGTGAAGCCCTCCCAACCTGATTTCGTTGGTATCGGGATGGATCCGGCCCCTGAAGGTATCCTCTATGGAGCGGGGTTGCTCAAATATTTCCTTTAGCATGTAGTGGTCATACCCTTGCTTCTCAATCTCTGAAATTCCCAGATCCAGGGTCTGGATATTGACACTGGTCCCGTTGCTACCCATATTTTTCAATACCAGCTCGTCCCTTCTGATCAGGGCCATATCGTCGTTATTCAGATAGATAACCCTGTCGGTATACTCCACAATGGGCGTGGCATCGGAAGCAATAAAATACTCTTTGTCTCCCAGCCCAATGACCAACGGGCTACTTTTACGGGCGGCAATCATCAGGTTGGGATCTTCCGTGGAAATAACCACCAGACCATAGGCCCCATCCACCTTTTGAAGAGCCAGTGCCACAGCTGACTCCACGCTTACATCCTGCGAGGTATAGATATATTCGATCAGGTTGGCCAGCACCTCCGTATCGGTCTCACTGTAGAAACTCATCCCCTGATCCATCAGGGTTTTCTTGAGCACTGCATAGTTCTCTATGATTCCATTATGAATGATGGTAAATAAACCCTTCTCTGAGTGATGAGGATGGGCATTGAGATCGTTGGGTTCTCCGTGAGTAGCCCACCGCGTATGACCTATTCCTATGGTACTTTTGGTCTCCTTACCCCTCACATGATCTTCAAGATCAGAGACTTTCCCTTTCTTTTTATAGATGGATATTTCACCGTTTAGAAGTGCAACCCCCGCCGAGTCATACCCACGGTACTCCAGTCTTTTCAATCCTTTCAAAAGAATCGGGTAGGCATCTTTATTCCCGATATAACCAACTATTCCACACATGTGCTAAAACGTTTAAGGTAATTTCGATCTTAGGTACCTCAAAACTGAGGCACCTCACTTAAAGGTACACATTTACAATTTAAGGTATACAACTTCTAGCCTTATACGTCTATTGTTGGTTGGAAGGTTACTCCAAAGTTTGGAAAATCGCGGATTAATTTTTCCATCGTCCACCTGAAGTATGAAATCATTGACCGAATTTTCCCCATCCACCATGTATTGAAAGTGGAGAGGAATTTCAAATTTGTAGACATAGGTTGTATCGGAAAACATCCCTTCGGCATCGGCCTTTTTATAGCCCCCAAACTTGCTCGCCTGCTGGCTACTTACCAGGACAATGTAATCATAAATAGGCTCGTAGGCGCTATCACTAAGAATGGTTCCCAGCATGAGCCTGTTTGGAAGATCGGCGATTGCAATCCCGCTCTCTTCTTCAGGGACCACATCAAAGACCAGTGTAGCCGAGTTGATGGACAGGGGTGACTTTGCCATCCACTCTGCCAGGCTGACCAGAGAGAAGCGGGTATTCACACCGGCCATCCCCTGTACATAACTGTATGCAGAGCTGGCGGTCTTGCTATCGATGATGGTGGAGAGGTAAGTCCCCGAATGATCATTTACAAATGTATTAACCTTCTGGGATGAATACTCATTGATGGAAAAGTAGGTCCAAACAAAATCCCGACCGGCTGTTGAATCAACCTCTGTGCTATCGTTGGCGTAGTTAAGGGAGACCCTGGATAGGGTATTATTTAGCAGCAATCTGGCCATTGTACCCTCTTCAGAGGGGGTCTCGGCAGTAATATAAAAACCATTGAAATAGTCCTTAAACACAGAATCATTTTGGAAGAAGTTCGTATCCGACCCTATAGCCAGCCACTTATCAATAAATTCCTGGTCTTCAATCACAAAATCAACGGTGGTTCCATCTTCGGGCACAATGCTCTTTACCACAAGGGGTACCGGATTGAATTTTCCCTCTACATCATAGTCAGATTTATAGATGGAATCGAAAAAAATTCGCTCCTGGAACTCATGAACCGATATGGTAATTTCCTGCTCCATATCGCCCACATAGTCATTAATAAGGATGGAAAGCATCAGGGTG
Source organism: Bacteroidales bacterium (assembly GCA_029938715.1). Taxonomy (GTDB): domain Bacteria; phylum Bacteroidota; class Bacteroidia; order Bacteroidales. The sequence goes on from JAOZUK010000001.1 coordinate 36,843, forward strand.
TCAATTTCCGTGTTCGGCCCAACAATATAACCGGAAGTGCTATTGAATTGGGTGATTACTGCAGCTTCGGATCTACCTACAATGGTATCCTCTACCCTTCCCAGCAACATTAGGTTGTTTGGATCAAAATTTGTTGCCGATGTAGTGAGCGGATTACCCGTTACCGGATAGGCATGGATCTCAAAGATGGTGTCATACAATAAAGATACTTCATCATCTGTTGGCAACAGATCTTCACCCAGACCACTGCTCCCGATCTCACATGACGAAATGAATCCGGCCATGATCATCATGATCGAAATAACCCACAAATCCCTCTTCTTCATCGAAAAATAAAGTGTTTAATTGTTGATGATGCTGTCGTAGAAAACGGCAAACTCCTCCACATATTGTTCGCTATTCACATAATCGAGGATCGGCTTCCCGGCACTTTTCATGACGTCAGTAACCGGTCCGGGCAAAGTTTCACTGCCCTGAATCAGTCCATCTGAATAGGTGGCGGCTAAACTAACCAGGTTCTCGTAACCCGGGTCTTTAATCATGGAGACATGATCGGACGAAACTCCATCCACAAGGAGCTTCTCTGAAAAGGAGCTGTCTAAAGGAAGATTAAAACCATTATCATAAATGGAAAAAATCACTTTTGAATCTGCAAATAATGGATCTTCACGGTAGGCCTTCTTAATGTAGAGAGGTACCAGCGAGGTAAACCAGCCATGGCAATGCACCAGATCGGGTGACCAGCGCAATTTACGAACTGTTTCCAGCACTCCCCTGGCAAAGAAAATCATACGTTCGTCATTGTCTTTGAAAAAATTCTCCTTTGCATCCGTTACTGTATATTTCCTATGGAAATAATCCTCATTATCAATAAAATAGACTTGCATTCGTGCAGCCTGTATGGAAGCCACTTTGATAATCAAAGGATGATCTGTATCGTCGATGATCAGATTCATTCCCGACAGCCTGATTACTTCGTGTAACTGGTTCCTTCGTTCATTGATGTTCCCATATTTCGGCATAAAGGTTCGGATCTCTTTGCCAGTCTCCTGAATAGCCTGAGGGAGCGTTCTGCCAATCAGCGAAAGTTCAGATTCGGGTAGGTAAGGTGTAATCTCCTGAGAAACAAATAATACCTTTTTACTTTCCATCGTGTAAGCCTCCATTAGAAATCATGCAAATTTACTAAAAATAATTGATTCCATTTTATCTATATTTGCCATCTCATCAATTGAATGAAGGTATACAAGACAAAAACTGAGCTGTCAGGTCACCTTTCGTCGCTTGTTTCCAGCGAGAAAACCATAGGCCTGGTTCCCACCATGGGAGCATTGCACCCGGGTCATACTTCTTTGGTTAATCGGGCCATTTTGGAAAATGATGTTGTTCTGGTTACCATTTTTGTAAATCCCACCCAGTTCAACGATTCATCCGACCTTGAAAACTATCCCCGGACCCTTGAAGCAGATCTGACCCTGCTTAAGAGACTGAAGGTCCATCTGGTTTTTGTTCCCTCCTTGGAGGAGATGTACCCCGAAAAAGATCAACGCACCTTCTACCTGGATAACCTTGATAAGGTGATGGAGGGTAAACACAGAAAGGACCATTTTAATGGAGTGGCCCAGATAGTCAGTAAACTGTTCCGGTTAACAAATCCCACAAGGGCCTATTTTGGGCAAAAGGACTTCCAACAATTTGTTATTGTGCGAAGACTTGTGAAGATCCTGGATTTGGATATCTCCATTGTAGCCTGCCCCATCATTCGCGAAGAGGATGGACTGGCCATGAGTTCAAGGAACGTAAAGCTAAGTGCCGCCCACCGAAAACTGGCCCCATTTATTCACTCCACATTGAAGCGTGCAACTCAAAAAATGGACCTGCTATCACCTGAAGAGGTAAAAACTTGGGTGACCTCACAGTTTGAAAAGCAACCAGATATGCATCTGGAATACTTTGAAATTGTTGAGGATAAAGAGCTTAGACCCGTTATAGATTGGAAGGAAAAGGTGAACAAAGTGGGCTGTTTAGCTGTTCAATTAGGTGGAGTAAGGCTTATCGATAATATGAATTTTGATTAAATTTGTAGACAATTACAAAGGATATGAACATTGAAGTAGTAAAATCGAAAATTCACAGGGTAACGGTAACAGAAGCCGACCTGAACTACATTGGAAGCATTACCATTGATGAGGACCTTATGGATGCAGCCAATCTTATAGAGAATGAGAAGGTTCAGATCGTGAATATAAACAATGGTGAGCGTCTCGAAACATACGTTATTACAGGAGAACGGGGAACAGGACAAATTTGTCTGAATGGGCCGGCAGCACGCAAGGTGGCCGTTGGGGATATCATTATCATTATATCCTATGCCAGCATGGACTTTGATGAGGCCAAAATATTTAAACCCTCACTTATTTTCCCCCATACAGCCTCCAATAAGTTAAACTGACTCTTCCTTTGAAAAAAATCCTGTTACAAATTCTGAAAATCGCCGGATTTCTGGCACTGGGAATTCTGTTGCTCTATTTTGCTTTCCGGGGCATTGCGCTTGATAAACTGGCATCTACTCTCAAGGAAGTTAATTTTTGGTGGATCGGGCTCTCCCTCTTTTTTGCCTTTATCTCCTTTTTCAGCCGTGCCCGGCGATGGGTGCTTCTTATCGAACCCCTGGGATTTAAACCCTCCTTCTGGAACACCTATCACTCCCTGATGATAGGATACCTCTCCAACTATGCTTTGCCCAGACTTGGAGAGGTGACCCGTTGCATCACATTGGGCAGGAAGGAGAAGATCCCCGTGGATTCACTGATTGGAACAGTGATCATCGAACGGGTAATCGACCTGTTGATGCTTCTTCTGATTCTGTTCATACTCCTTTTAAGCTGGATGGATAAATTTGGGGAGTTTTTCGGAAAGCAGGTTTTTATGCCCCTCCAGGAAAAAATTGTGGGAGCATTTGGTGGTGCCCTGATGTTCTGGCTAATGATTGGAGGCGGATTCCTGGGAATTTTTCTGCTCATCTACCTGTTCCGAAAACAACTGGGCAGGTTTGCGATCATGCACAAAATTAAAGAGATCCTTATTGGAATCCTGGATGGCTTGAAAACCATTTACAAGATGGAGCGAAAATGGGAATTCATTCTCCATTCTGTTTTAATCTGGTTCCTCTATATATTAATGACCTGGATGGTGGTTTTTTCACTGAAGGAGACTTCAAACCTTACCTTTATCGATGGGATGTTTCTGCTGGTCATTGGGGGACTTGGAATGGCAGCTCCTGTAACGGCTGGTATTGGTGCCTATCACTGGATCACATCCATGGGATTGGTCTATGTGTATGGCTTCTCCCGCGAATTGGGTGGAGCCTACGCCATCCTGGCCCATGAATCCAACTCCCTGCTTACCATATTAATGGGTGCAGTTTCGTATCTTGTACTGGCACTATCGACCAGGAAAAAAGGGATTGGTAGAAAAGCCGAATCAGATGCTTAGTTACGAAGAGATCCTTAAAAAAATTATTCCGTTCGACCGGATTGAGAATTTATTTACGGATTCTTTCAGGGAAAAACAGACCCTGGTGTTTACCAACGGGTGTTTCGATGTATTGCACAGGGGACATATCTACTACCTCTCAAGGGCCAGGGAACTTGGCGACCTGTTGGTGGTGGGCCTAAACAGCGATGAGTCTGTAACCAGGCTCAAGGGACCAGGGCGTCCGGTAAATAATCAGCAGGCCAGGGCCGAGGTGTTGGGTGGACTGGCATTTGTGGATCACATTGTCATTTTTCCTGAAGAGACCCCCCTGAACCTGATCAACGCCATCAGACCTCATGTCCTTATCAAGGGCGGAGACTATAAGGTAGAAGAGATCGTGGGATACCAACAGGTGCACTCCTGGGGAGGAAGGGTGGAAACCATCCCGCTGCTGGAAGGCTACTCCTCCACCTCCATTATAGACAGAACAACCTGATATGGCAAAAGTAAAATCGGTATATGTTTGTCAGAATTGTGGCTCAGAGTCTGCCAAATGGATTGGTAGATGCAATTCATGTGGCGAATGGAACACTTATGTGGAACAGAAAATTTCCAAAGGGCCGGCCCGTTCTACCTCTGTTCGCAAAGATTCCTATGTGGTACCAAAGAATCTGAACGAGGTGCAATCGGACCAGGTAACCCGCATCGATTTGAGAAACGGGGAGTTCAACCGGGTCCTTGGAGGAGGGATTGTCCCCGGATCGTTAATTCTTATTGGGGGAGAACCCGGAATAGGTAAATCAACCCTGGCGCTTCAGGTGGCACTCCGCATAGATAAAAACACGCTCTACGTTTCAGGGGAAGAGAGTCCTCAGCAACTTAAGATGAGAGCCGAGCGACTGGGTGGAGGATCAGGACAGTGCCAGGTACTGGCTGAAACCAGCCTCCAGGTCATTCTTACCCAGATGGAACAGGTAAAGCCCCAACTCCTGATCATCGATTCCATTCAAACCCTCTATTCCGAAGAGATTGAGTCGGCCCCCGGAACCATCTCCCAGGTAAGAGATTGCGCGGCACAGCTTCTGCGGGTAGCCAAGGAGACCCACATCCCCATGATACTTATCGGTCACATTAACAAGGAGGGTAGCATTGCTGGACCAAAGGTGCTGGAGCATATTGTGGATACTGTACTTCAGTTCGAGGGAGACACACATCACTTCTACCGAATCCTGCGTGCCAACAAAAACCGTTTTGGTTCCACTTCCGAAATTGGAGTGTTTGAGATGACCGGGCAGGGTTTGCGTGAGATTGTCAACCCTTCCGAGTTGCTGATCAATCAGCAACCTGCCGATCTGAGCGGATCGGCCATTGCTGCCAATGTGGAGGGTGTACGCCCCATCCTGATTGAAGTGCAGGCACTGGTAAGCACTGCTGTCTATGGAACACCCCAGCGGACTTCCACAGGATTTGATACCCGCAGACTAAGCATGCTCCTGGCCGTACTGGAAAAAAGAGCCAGTTTCAAACTGGCCAGTAAGGACGTCTTTATTAATATCGCCGGGGGGATAAGGGTGGACGATCCCGCCATCGATCTGGCAGTGATCTCAGCCATTCTCTCCTCCACGGTGGATATTCCCATAGATCCTTACACCTGCTTCGCCGGTGAAGTTGGTTTATCGGGAGAAATTCGTCCTGTAACCCGAATCGATCAGCGGCTGGGAGAAGCCGATAAGCTGGGAATGAAACGAATCCTCATGCCTGCTTTCAATAAAAAGAGGATCGATCCATCCAGGTTTAACCTGGAGATTGTGGAGGTAAACAGGGTACAGGAGATTCCCAAATACCTCTTTGGGTAATGGAACCCTTTCAACAAATGGAACTGCCCCTGTTCAGGGATGATGTTAAATCAACCATTCCTCCCTATTCTATCCAATGTCCTGCCATCAAGTCGGGTGCCGAATACTATTTTGAAACTGAAAGCGGCCTCCATTACCAGGTCCTGTTTGCCAAAAAGAAAAACTCCTATCTGGAGAATATCGTAAACTTCTCCGTGCTTAGTGATGAATTTGAGGATGAATACAGTGAAACCAACAGGGGGGAGATCTATCGCATCATTGCCACTGTGGTGGAGATTATCCGGATCTACCACAGCAAACATACCTACTCCACCAGCTATGAATTCAGCGGAGAGTTCAAAAAAGGGAACGAGAACCGGGAAACAAGTATCCGAACCTTACTCTATTACCGAAAAGCCAGGGAGATTTTGCATCCTGGCTGGAAGGTAAGGGTTTGCGAAAACAGGGTGGTGGTACGCCACCAAAAGGGTAAATAACAGTCCGGAATAAACCTAGAAATCGTCGTAGTCGCTGTTGCTGTTGGCCTCACTTATATCCGGGCAATCCATATCCACATAGAAATCAAGAGGCCTCTCAAAATCATCTGACATGAAAATACCCAATGTGGAATCGGCATAGATCCGTTTAAAGAATTCTCCATAAATGGGTAAAGCCATATTGGTCCCCGATCCCATGCTAAGCTCATCGAAGTGGATGGAACGGTCCTCTCCTCCCACCCAGGCTGCTGCAGTGATTTTAGGGGCTAGTCCAATGAACCAGCCATCGCTCTGGTTCTGGGTAGTTCCAGTCTTACCAGCCAGTTCGCCTTCAAACTTATATTTCCAACGCAATCTGTTAGAGGTCCCGACGTAAAACTCTCCCCTGTAGTCGTCTCTCATATCCACCACATTCCGGAGCAGGCTAAGCATCAGGTAGGCTGTCTCCTGGCTGATGGCCTCCTCCTCTCTGGGATGAAAGGTGGAGATTACATTGCCATACCTGTCTTCGATGCGCGTAACATAAGTGGGACTTACATAAATACCCCGGTTGGAGAAGGTGTTAAAAGAACCGACCATCTCCTCCAGCGAAATGTCGGAAGTTCCATAGATCATACTGGGTACGGGATCAATATAGGAAGTAACCCCCATTTTTCGCATCAGGCTAATCACGTTCTGTGGATTGAAATTCTTAAATAACCAGGCTGAAACCCAGTTATGGGAGGTGGCCAGGCCCCATTTCAATGAGACCATCTTTCCAGCAAAGATATTCCGGCCCGGGGCCGTGGGGGTATAGGTGGTATCCTTATTGTCTATGATGTTCTTAAAAGTAGTGGATACCAGCGGGATCCTGGTACAGGGAGAGTAACCCTCCTGCATGGCCAGTAAGTAGAGGAAAGGTTTGATGGTGGAACCCACCTGTCTTCGTCCCTGGTAGACATGTTCATACTGAAAATAGCGGTAGTTGTGCCCGCCCACAAATGCTTTTACGGCGCCACTGACAGGATCCATGGCCATAAATCCGGCCCTCAGTATGTGTTTCATATAGCGGATGGAGTCCATGGGCGACATAATGGTATCGATGTTGCCGTTCCATGCAAAAATTCGCATGTGCACCGGTTGATCGAAAGAATAGAGGATGGAATCCCAGGATGCCCCCCTGCCCTTCATATATCTGTACCTTTCGGTCTGTCTCACAGTGCGAAAAAGAATCAAATCGGACTCCTCCTTGCTTATACCCTCAAAAGGAGCATTGGGCCTTCCCTCCTTTTCCATAAAAAAAGCAGGTTGCAGGTAATCCTTCATTTGGGCTTCCACCGCCTCTTCGGCGTATTGCTGCATCTTGAAGTTTACGGTGGTGTAAATTTTCAATCCATCCCTGTAGAGGTCGTACTGTGTCCCATCGGGTTTATAGTTCTTATTGATCCAACCATACAGCCTGTCATCGGCCCATCGCATTGAATCGCGCCTGTAACGTTCCCAGGAAAGGATCCCTGAATTGTCGGAGGGCCTGACCGGGTTGGTTCTATTCATGAATTTCGACAGGAAGATGCGAAAATGCTTGGCATGTCCGGTGAGGTGACTGGCCAGGTTATAATCCACGCTGACGGGAAGTTTCCTGGTGGAGTCGGCCAGCTCCGAATCAATATAATCATACTTCTCCATTTGACTGATCACAATATTCCTTCTTTGAAAGGAGCGCTCGGGATTGATTCTGGGGTTGTAGGCGGTGGGAGCCTTGAGCATTCCCACCAGGATGGCTGCCTGATCCAGGGTCAGAGAATCGGGCGAGGTATTAAAAAAGGTCTTGGCAGCCGATTGAATTCCAACAATGGATTCTCCCCCGAAGGGAACCGTATTCAGGTACATGGTGAGAATCTCATTCTTTGTATAGGCTCGCTCCAACCTTACCCCCGTATTCCACTCTTTAAATTTATTTACTGCCATATGGGCTGCTCTGCCAACTTTGGTCTTGTTCACCGTTGTATCCCTGGGAAATAAATTCTTGGCAAGCTGTTGAGAGATGGTACTGCCCCCGCCTTCATTTTTACCAAGCAGAACCGAATAGACCAGAACGCGGGAGAGACTTCTCAGATCAATCCCTGAATGCCTGTAATGACGCACATCTTCGGTGGCCACCAGTGCATCCACCAGGTGAGGGGCCAGATTCTCGTAATTTACGAAGGTCCTGTTTTCGATAAAATACTTCCCCAATACCTCTCCATCCTCAGTAATCAATTCGGTGGCCAGGTTAGTTTGAGGATTCTCTAATCGGGCAAAATCGGGCAGAAAACCCATTTTGCCATTGCCAATTAAAATCATGATCACAATGAACAATACCAGCGGAAGTGTGTATAGAGTCCAGAGGATCAGTAAATATTTTGTAGTTTTGCCAGGTTTTTGAGCCATGAACAACCTAATTTGCGTCAAAAATAACAATTATTTGTACCAAAGTTTTGATGGTGGGTGTTCATTTAATTTATTTTGTGATCATTTTATAAACGAAGGAGTAACAAAAATATGATAGAGAATCTGGTAATAGTTGAATCTCCAGCTAAAGCGAAAACCATTGAAAAGTTCCTTGGGAAAGCCTATACCGTAAGATCCAGTTTTGGACACATCAGGGATCTGGCCAAGAAAAATCTGGGAATAGATGTGGAGGGTGGTTTTACACCCCAGTATATTGTCCCGGTCGACAAGAAAAAGATAGTTAAGGAGTTAAAAGAGCTTGCATCCAAATCTAATATGGTATGGCTGGCCACTGATGAGGACCGTGAAGGAGAAGCCATCGCATGGCACCTTTATGAAGAGCTGGGACTTGACAAAGATAAGACGCAAAGGATCGTCTTCCATGAGATTACCAAAGACGCCATACTTAATGCACTGAACACACCCCGGAATATCGATACCCACCTGGTTAATGCTCAGCAGGCCAGAAGGGTTCTTGACCGCCTGGTGGGCTTTGAGCTCTCTCCGCTGTTGTGGAAAAAGGTAAAACCATCCCTCTCCGCTGGCAGGGTACAATCTGTGGCTGTAAAGCTGATCGTAGAAAAAGAGCGTGAAATTCAAAACTTTGCTTCCAAAAGATACTTTCGTGTGACCGGGTATTTTAATGTTCCGGATAAAACCGGAAATATGACTTCCCTGAAAGCTGACCTCTCCAAAAGATTTGATACAGTCGAACAGGCCAATGAGTTTCTTTCTGCCTGCCAGAAAAGCGAGTTTACAGTGGACAACATTGAAAAGAAGCCTCTGAAAAAATCACCGGCTCCACCCTTTACAACCTCAACCCTGCAGCAGGAGGCCAGCAGGAAACTGGGGTTCTCTGTAAATCAGACCATGTCGGTGGCCCAGCGGCTGTATGAATCGGGAAAGATCACCTACATGAGGACCGACTCTGTAAATCTGTCCAAACTGGCCATCGGAACTGCAGCTCAGCAGATCAAGAACTCCTTTGGAGATAAATACCACAAATCGAGAAATTTCACCACCAAGGCAAAAGGTGCACAGGAGGCCCACGAAGCCATCAGGCCCACCTATATGAACAAACCCACTGTAGAGGGCAGTAGGCAGGAACAAAGGTTATATGAATTGATATGGAAAAGGACCCTGGCATCGCAAATGAGTGAAGCACAGCTTGAGAAAACCACCATCTCTATTGGGATCTCAAAAGCAACTGAGCGTTTTGTAGCTACCGGAGAGGTTCTCAAATTTGATGGTTTCCTGAAAGTCTATATGGAATCATCCGATGAAGAGCAGGAAGAGGATACCCGGGGACTGCTCCCGCCGGTCAGCATTAAGGATGTTCTGGAAAGAAAAACCATTGAAGCTACAGAAAAATCGACCCTGCAACCTCCCCGCTATACAGAGGCCAGCCTGGTGAAAAAGATGGAAGAGCTTGGAATTGGACGTCCCTCCACCTATGCACCTACCATATCGACGGTGCAAAACAGAGAATATGTGGTTAAAGAGGACAGACCAGGCAGTCTGCGCGAAATGACCCAGCTTATTTTAAAGGAAGATGCCATAAAAAAGCAGGTAGTGCAGGAGAAATATGGTTTTGATAAATCTAAACTATTTCCCACCGATATAGGGATTATCGTCAATGATTTTCTGGAGCAGTACTTTCAGAATATCATGGACTTCAATTTTACTGCATCTGTGGAGAAGGAGTTTGATGAGATCGCCATTGGAAGTGTGGACTGGCCCAAAATGATCGAGCGTTTTTACAAACCCTTTCATACCAAGGTGGACTCGGCCACCCAAAACTCTGAACGCTCTAAAGGAGAGAAATTACTTGGAGAAGATCCCGAATCAGGAAAGCCCATCAGCGTGAAGATCGGTCGATTTGGTCCCATTGCCCAGATTGGCGTAGCCAGTGATGAGGAGAAACCCAGGTTTGCCAGCCTGCTTAAAGGCCAGAGTCTTGAGACCATCACCATCGAAGAGGCGTTGGAACTTTTCCGTCTACCCCGTGACATTGGTAAGTACGAGGATGAAGATATGGTCATAGCTATTGGGAAATACGGTCCCTATGTGAGACACAAATCCAAGTTTTACAGCCTGGACAATACCGATGATCCCTATACCATCAAACCGGAACGTGCCATTGAAATCATACAGGAGAAGCGAACTCAGGAAGAGAACCGGAACATCAAACAGTTTGATGAAGAACCCGGACTATTGGTTCTGAAAGGCCGCTATGGTCCCTACATATCCTTTAAAAAGAAAAATTACAGGATTCCCAAAAGCAAAAAGCCCGAAGAGCTGACCCTTGAAGAGTGTCGGGAGATCATCGAAAAGGCAAGTTCCCGGACAAAAAAATAAACCCAAACAAAAGTGTACCCTCATGGATCTGAATGGATATCTCAATCCGGTTAGCCTGGAAAGACCCGAATTTGAATACCTGGAAGGAACAGAATCTTTCAGTCACCATATTTCGGTGCACACGCCGGATCACCCCATCAGAGAGCTGGATAAGCACAAGGTCGCTATTATAGGAGTTCCGGTGGATTCCAATGCCTTTATCAGGGGAAGTAAGGATTCCCCTGATAAGATTCGTAATAAACTTTACCAGTTAAGCAGGATCAACAAGAACCTGAAGATCTATGACCTGGGTAATGTGAAGAACGGTGGATCGGTCAATGATACCTACTATGCCTTGAGAGATATTCTCCTGGAACTTAAGGAGCGTGATATGGTGACTATCATCCTGGGAGGATCTCAGGACCTGTGCCGCGGGGTATTTTTTGCCCTTGAAAAGCAGGAGGGGCTGCATCAGATACTCACCATAGATTCCATGCTTGACTTCTCCTTCGATAAGCAAACTGTGCACTCTCGTAACTATCTGAATCAGATACTTCAACCCAACTGCAAATCTCTTTTTGGTTTCACCAATCTGGGACACCAGGCTTATTTTGTGACTGACAATCAGTTGGAGCAACTGGAGAAATCATACCTGGAAAGCATCCGGCTGGGAGACGCCAGAAAAAACATCAGTGATACCGAGCCTCTGATCCGTGATTCTGAATTTATCAGCATTGACATGGGTGTTGTAAGGCATTCTGATGCTCCCGGTGCATCTACCCCATCGCCCAACGGTTTCCTTGGTGAAGAATTATGCCAGATTACCCGATATGCAGGGCTTAGTGAACAGGTCAGGATCCTGGGATTCTTTGAATTGAATCCGGAAAAGGATAGCAATGACCAGACGGCCCACCTGGCAGCCCAATCTGCCTGGTACTTTCTGGAAGGTCTTTCACATCGCATTTATGAGAATCCACTTCATACTCCGGAGCACATCAAAAAGTTTATTGTAAACCTGAATGCTGCCGGTCATGACATTGTTTTTCATAAAAGCACACTGTCGGACAGATGGTGGATGGAGATTCCCGTAAAAAATCCTGTCTCAGGATATAACTTTTTTGTTTCATGTGCGTATGAGGATTACCGGCAGGCATGTAATGAGGAATTACCTGACCGTTGGTGGCGTTTTTTACACAGACTGGGTAATGAAACTGAATAATTTTCGTTTCTAAATCAGATTTGAATTAACAGGGGGAGATCAGACGCCCGATTTAAGCCATTAGTTATAAACATTCCTCTGTTAATTATATTTGTGTTGTAGAACAATTTTTGCTTATTTTTAGGAGTGCTAAAAAAGCTAGAGAAATAAAGCCTTACAGTGAGTTAAGCGGACAATGAAAAGATTGGTGATCATATGTATTTTCGGTGTTGTTTCAGTGAGTCTTCTGGCTCAGCAGGACCCGAAATTCAGCCAGAATATGTTCCTGGTTCCGGTATATAATCCCGGAGCGGTGGGAAGCACCGATAAGATTTGTCTGGCTGCCGCTTTCAGAAACCAGTGGGCCGGCCTGCCCGACGCTCCTGTTACCACCACATTTACTGCTAATATGCCGGTTAACTTCCTGGGCAGGTCCCATGGCATCGGAATTAATTTGATGAATGATAACCTGGCATTTAACAATGACTTCAATATCAGTTTCTCTTATGCATTCAGGATTGATCTGGGTACAGGAAGCCTGGGGATCGGGACCAGTTTAGGGCTTGCCAATCAGTCGCTGACACCCTCCTGGAACGGAGCAGATATCATTAAATGGGAAGGCGATGGCGCCATACCACAAACCGGGGGAAGTGTCTTTGGGTTTGACATGGGACTTGGAGTTTATTACAATACAGACAACCTCTATGTGGGCGCTTCGACCACACACCTGAATCAAACCTCCTTTGACTATCCAGACGATGTGGCAGAAACAAAACTGATCAGGCATTACTACCTGATGGCAGGATATAACATCCAGCTAACCAATCCCATGTTCGAAATCATGCCTTCCCTCATGCTTCAGTCAGACGCAAGGTCTCACCATATTTACCTGAATACGAATGTGAGATACAATAAAAGATTCTGGGGAGGAGTTTCTTATTCAGTTGGGGGTGCCCTCTCGGCTCTGTTAGGAATAGAATTAATGAATGGGATTAAAATAGGATACTCATACGATTTCGAACTTTCCCCAATGATGAAATATAGCAGCGGTTCTCATGAAATTACGGTTCGATACTGTTTCGATCTCAGTAATGACAGGAGTCCGCAGAAGTATAAGAGTATTAGATTTTTATAAAGTTGGTTTTTTGCATCTATTAAGCATATAGCTATGAGACGATTCGTTTTTTTGATTTTTATTGCTGCCCTCATCGGAAGTTGTAGTTCAAGCGGCAGCGGTGAGCTTGTAGGGGTTGATGGGAGAAAAGCATATGCCGAACCCGATCCTTTTGGAATGGTTCCGATTCCCACTGGCTCATTTTTGATGGGCCCAAGTGATCAGGATGTGACATGGACACAGAACAGCATGTCCAGAACAGTAGCTGTGGATGCATTCTGGATGGACGAAACAGAGATCACGAACAACGAATACCGGCAGTATGTGAACTGGGTTCGTGATTCCATCATCAGGAAAGAGTTGGCCATGCAGGGCATCGAAGACTTCATCAAGAAAGACGATGAAGAACAACCCTATGAAGACAGGGATGGAGAACCAGTGATTAACTGGAATGCCTCCATGGACCTTTCCAAGGATAAAGAAGGCAATATCGAGCCCATCATTGAAGATCTTGGTATCTATTACAGTGGCGCCGACAGGCTCTCCTTCAATGCCAAAGAGCTCAATGTGACAAAGCTCATTTATAACTACTACTGGGTGGACCTTGTACAGGCTTCAAGAGCAGCCAATAGTTTTCGTCTGGATTACTCCGGTGGCAATACAGATCCGGTGGTTTCATACGGTGGAACTGTAACCAGGCCCAACGGGGAACAGGAGGAAATTACCAGCAGGGCTTCCTTTGTAAATAAAGATTGGGTGCTTGTGTACCCCGATACCCTGGTATGGGTGAGAGATTTCACCTTCTCCTTTAACGAGCCCATGACCAACATGTATTTCCGCTCTCCATCCTACGACAACTATCCGGTGGTGGGGATCAGCTGGAAGCAGGCAAGTGCTTTCTGCAACTGGAGAACCAATTTCCTGAACCAGTCTCTGATTGCAAATGGTCAACCCATCGTTCAAAACTACAGGTTACCCATTGAAGCCGAATGGGAATACGCTGCCAGGGGAGGCTTGGACCACAGCATGTATCCGTGGGGAGGTGTTTATCTGAGAAATAAACTGGGTTGCTTTATTGCCAACTTTAAGCCACTACGTGGTAATTACACCGACGACGGTTCCATGTACCCGGCCAGGGTTGGATATTATGGAGTACCCAATGAATTTGGCCTCTATGACATGGCTGGTAATGTAGCCGAGTGGACCATCACAGCTTATGATCCTTCTGCATATGTATTTTCACACGATATGAACCCCTATTACAATTACAATGCAAAACCTGATGACCCGCCCGTGATGAAGCGCAAGGTGGTCAGGGGTGGATCCTGGAAAGACATTGCCCGTTACCTGCAGGTCAGTACTCGTGATTATGAGTACCAGGATACAGTAAAATCCTACATTGGATTCAGGTGCGTGCGTTCATATTTAGGTGATCAATAATTAAATATTTGATATAATGGGAATTACAGAATTAGTTCAAAGCTCAGGATGGAAGAGTTTTACAGCCAAGCTGTATGGGTTCGGAGCCTCCATAGTTATTATTGGTGCCCTCTTTAAAATCCAGCACTGGCCTTTTGCAGGCGCAGCTTTAACCTCGGGGCTTTTGATTGAAGCGGTTATTTTCTTCTTCTCAGCCTTCGAACCACTCCATGAAGAATTAGACTGGACCCTGGTTTATCCCGAGTTGGCAGGTATGTCGGATCCGGATGAAATTGATGAGTACAAAGAACAGGCCATTGCAGATCGAAATGTGGGACTACAAAAATTTGATGAACTATTCCAGCAATCTCAGATCAATGCTGAAGATGTGAGAAGTTTAGGTAAGCATCTGAATACCATCTCGACCACTACCGAAACTATTGGGGATATCACCTCAGCCTCCCTGGTCACCAAGGAGTATTTTGATAAGATGGGTTCTGCGGCACAAAATATGGATACCGTTGCAACCGCCTACGGAACTAATACTGGTGAGCTCAATGAATCGGTCAATACCCTGGCAACATCTTACAAGAACACTGCTACGCTGATCGATCAGAAAGGCCAGGACATTGCAGATAAGTTTGCCACGTCCAGTGCCAACCTGACCGCCACCTATGAAGCCATGTCGGGTGAGGTGAAGCAGGAACATACCAGTATTTCTCAAAGCCAGAAGCAATTTAACCAGCAACTTGAGACCTTAAACAAAAACCTTGGAGAGCTGAACTCATCCTATTCCGATCAAGTGAAGGGCAGCAAGGAACACTTGCAGGGAACTGCCGGAGTTTTCAAAGGGCTGAATGAGATGATTACAAGCCTCCAGACATCGGTGGAAGAGACCCAGAAGTACAAAAGTGAGATTGTCAAACTTAGCGAAAGTCTTTCTGAGCTTAACAATGTGTATGGCAATATGCTCTCCGCAATGAGCATTAGAAAGAAGTAATTAACCTTTAATCCTGATCTATGGGACACGGTAAAGAATCACCGAGACAAAAAATGATCGGTATGATGTATTTGGTGCTGACCGCAATGTTGGCACTAAATGTATCAAAAGAGGTGCTTGACGCTTTTACGCTGGTTGATGACGGACTGACTACAACCACACGGAATTTTGCTGCCGAGAACGATGCCTTGTATGCACGAATGGATACTGAGTATCAGTTGAATCAAAGCAAAGTGGGAGATTGGAAAACCAGGGCAGATGAAGTGAAGGCCCGCTCCAATGAACTCTATGAATTTATCAACCTGTGTAAGATTGAGATTGTTCAGGTGAAAGATGAGGAAGCCATTCATGATGGGGAAGTTCGCCTGGCAGATGTTGATATTAAGGACGACACCAACATACCGGGCGAAATCATGATAGTGGGCAATAGGGGTGCTGAACTGAAATCTCATGTGGAAGAGTACAGGGAGTTCCTGCTCTCCTATGTGGATGACAAGGAGACCTATGCCACAACCATCGAAGCCATTGAAGGAACCCTCAACACGGAAGTTCCCGAACTGGGGCTTCATTCGGGAAGTAAGAAAGGGGCCACCCCCACCTGGGAATCTACCTATTTTGAAAACCTTCCCCTTGCATCTGTGATTACGATCCTTTCTAAAATGCAGGGAGATATCCGCAATGTTGAATCTGAGATGCTCGGTTTCCTGCTGGACCAGATAGATGCCGGAGATTTCAGTATGAATGTTCTTGAAGCTGTGGTTATTCCAAACTCAAACTATGTTTTTAAGGGTCAGGAATACCGGGCCCAGGTCTTCCTGGCAGCGTATGATTCCACCAATACTCCCAAGGTGCTTCTTACCAACGGGCAGGAGCTTACTGTAGATGCCGGGAAAGGCATCTACACAACATCCTCAAATTCCATAGGCATCAAGAAATGGGGAGGAACCATCCAGCTGGAAGATGGGGGCAAAACCATTAGCAAATCCTTCGAAGCATCCTTCGAAGTTGCTGAAGCCAATGCCACCATATCGGCTACAGGGATGAATGTATTTTACCGCGGTATTGCTAATCCAGTGGCTATCTCGGCAGGTGGTGTAGCAGAGAGGGATGTGGATGCCAGGATCTCTTCCGGGAATATTTCCAGGAAAAGTCCGGGTGTTTATGAAGTGCTTCCCGGTTTACAGGGAGATAATGCAACCATCAGTGTGTATGCCAGTGTGGATGGATCCCGTAGATTAATGGGCAACATGGATTTTAGGGTATTGCCCCTACCAACACCCGATGCCATTGTGCAAGGCATCAGGGGATCTGAAGGTGCACTTACGGTAGGTAAACTCTCCCAGCTTAAGCTTGTGGAGGCCAAAGCCAAAGATTTTGTATTTGAAGTGGACTACGAGATTGTCTCCTTTGAAGTGGCCTTTATGGGACAGGGAGGGATGTGGAGTACAATGTCTGCCTCCAATGAACGGTTCACCAATCAACAAAAACAGCTGTTTCAGCAGTTAAAAAGCGGACAGCGGATTATGATAGAAAAAATCAAGGCCTCTGGCCCTGACGGAGTAATTAGAAGTCTTAATAGCATCACCATAACAGTAAGATAAGATGAAGGCAAGAAGATTTATTTTAGGAGTGGCATTCATGTCATTCGGGGTATTTTCCCTTACGGCTCAAAACCCCAATGTGAATACATCCATGACTCCCGGTAATGCACCGGTGATCTCATCCTATACACCCTCAACGGATGTATACAAAGCGGAATCGATCATTCCGGAAAAGAAACCGGTTCCCTACAGTTACATCCGAGAAGCAGATGTAATGTGGGCCAAGGATGTATGGCGCACCATTGACCTCCGGCACCGCATGAACATGCCGCTTCGTTACCCCCTGGAGGGTTCGATCAGCGATGGTGACAGATACAGCCTGTTTGGTCTGCTTATGGAGGGAATCAAGACAGAGGAGATTACTCCCTATGAGTGGAATCCCATTACCGGATGGAAAGATCCCTTTGCCAAAGTGACCAGCCTGGAACAGATCTACATAGCATCAGAAGGAGATACCGTTTACGATGTGGATGGAAACTTTTTAAGGGTGGCACAATCCATGCAAAATGTGATGCAGTTTCAACTTCAGGAGCAGTGGTTTTTTGATAAGCAGCACTCTACCATGAAAGTGCGCATTATCGCCCTTGCGCCGGTCTATTATCAGTATTTCAACGAATTTGGGGAACCACTGCCCTCACCCAGACCCGGGGTTCCTTTTATTGTGCACTTCCCCCAGTGCCGCAGGCTATTTGCCACTCACGGTGTTTACAACCCAAAGAACGATGCCCAGGTAGTCTCCTTTGATGACCTCTTCTTTCAGCGGCGTTTTTCAAGCACAGTGATTGCCGAATCCAATGTCTTCGGGAACCGCATGTTAACAGATTATAAAGTGGGTCAGGATATCCTTTTGGAAGCCGAACGGATCAAGAATGATCTGTTTATCATGGAACACGATCTCTGGGAATACTAGAAAGAACTTGTGTCTCGTCCTGAAGTAGCTACATCATGCCATCCCCGATTTCGGTCTTGATTTCGTTGACGTATTGCTTGATCTTCTGCTCTTCCTCTCGTTTGCACACAAGTATGATGTTCTCATTCTGCACCACAATGTAATCGTTCAGGCCCTGGAGAACTACCAGCTTATCGTCCTGTACATTGACAATGTTGCCCGACGATTCATACATAAAAACATGCTTCCCGGTAACCGAATTCTGAACTTCATCTTTAGCCAGTTGCTCGTAAAGGGATCCCCATGTGCCAAGGTCCGACCATCCGAAATCGGAGACCAGGACAAACACATTATCTGCTTTCTCCATCACCCCGTAGTCGATGCTGATATTCCGACAACTTCCATAGGTCTTTTTAATGAAATCGTCCTCATCCGCTGTCCCATAAACACCTTCTCCATCGCGAAACAGGTTGTGAATCTCGGGTAAATGATTCTCAAAAGATTGCATAATGGTTTTTAGAGACCAAAAGAAAATGCCTGAATTCCAGTAGAAATCACCACTGTCCAGAAACACTTTTGCAAGTTTCAGATCTGGCTTTTCGGTGAAGGTCTTCACCTTCCGCAACCCAGTGGATTCATATCCCTTGACCTTCTTTTCAATGGATTGAATATAACCATATCCGGTTTCCGGTCTGCTGGGCACTATCCCCATGGTAAGAAGTGCATCATTTACGGTTACAAAATCAAGTGCCTGCTTCACATAACGGAGGAACTCCTCCTCTTTCATAATCAAATGATCAGAAGGAGCCACCACGATACGGGCATTGGGTTCTTTCATATGAATCCTGAAATTTGCAAATTCGATACATGGTGCTGTATTCCTTCGCAGGGGTTCCAGAAGAATATTTTCTTCTGGCAAATCAGGTATCTGACTTACAATAAGCTCTTTATACTCCAGATTGCTTACAATAAAGATCTGGTCGGGTGGCATTATTTTGTTAAATCTGTCGTAGGTTTGTTGCAGCAGTGTTCTCCCCGTTCCGAGAATATCAAGGAACTGCTTGGGGCGCTCTGTCTTACTTAGGGGCCAGAACCGACTTCCGATCCCTCCCGCCATTATGACGCAATAATTAAGTTTATCCATTAATTTTCCAGTAGGTGCGTAAATTGCTATTTGATTATCAATCTACATTAAATATAGTTGGTTTTTAATTAACACCCTTTTATCTCAGGATGTTTTATAAGATAATTGATATATTACACTTTATTAAGGATAATCCATGCGTCTGCTAGAACAAATAGGAACCTATTTTCTTTTTATGAAGAGGGCGTTTAGCCGCCCTGAGAAGTTTTCGATCCTTTATCGACAAACCATGAGGGAAATTGATAAGATAGGGATCAACTCTTTTCCAATTGTGGTGATTGTTTCTCTTTTCGTAGGGGCAGTGATTACCATTCAAAGTAATTATAACATAGAAAATCCATTGCTCCCCCGCTACCTGGTGGGTCTTACGGTAAGGGATTCCCTGCTGCTGGAATTTTCCTCCACCATGGTGGCACTGATCCTGGCGGGTAAGGTGGGCTCAAGCATTGCTTCTGAGCTGGGGATGATGCGCATTACAGAACAAATCGATGCCCTGGAGGTAATGGGCATTAATTCGGTCTCCTACCTGGTCATGCCCAAGATCATTGCAGCGGTAGTATTCTTTCCCGTACTCTGCCTGTTAAGCATTGCAATGGGTCTGCTCGGGGGATATATCTCCTGTATTGCTGCAAATGTAATCGCTCCTTCTGAGTATATCTATGGAATCCAGTATGAGTTTCGTCCCTATTACATCAGCTATTCCCTTACAAAGACTGCTTTCTACGCCCTGATCATTACATCCATTGCCTCCTATTTTGGCTACCATGTTAAGGGAGGTGCTGTGGAAGTGGGTAAATCCAGCACCAAGGCGGTGGTTCAGAGCAGCATTCTGATTCTGCTTGCCAACCTCATTCTTACCAAGACCATCCTGCAATGATCGAGGTAAAAAATCTATATAAAAGATATGATGATAATTTTGTCCTTAACGATGTAAGCGTAAAGTTCGAGCAGGGAAAATGCAATCTAATCATTGGACGCAGTGGCTCTGGAAAAACGGTCCTCTTAAAAAGCATTGTCGGACTCATTGAAACCGATGAAGGTGAGATCTGGTATGATGATCAGAAGTTCAGTCACCTGGACGCCGTTTCAAAGCAAAATATCAGGAAGGAGATGGGTATGCTATTCCAGGGAGCAGCCCTGTTCGACTCACTTACTGTGGAGGAGAATGTACTATTCCCACTGGATATGTTTACCTCCTACTCTAGAGGAGAAAAACTGGACCGGGTTAATTTTTGCCTGGAGAAAGTAAAGGTTTCTAAAACCAACAAGTTATATCCTGCCGAATTAAGCGGAGGAATGAAAAAGCGGGTGGCCATAGCACGGGCCATGGCCTTAAATCCAAGGTACCTGTTTTGCGATGAGCCCAATTCCGGGCTTGATCCTGAGACCGGAATCGTTATTGACAACCTGATCAAGGAGATTACCGAAGAGTTTAATATGACCACCATCATCAATTCTCATGACATGAATTCGGTGCTTGAGATTGGCGATAAGGTGGTTTTTATATATAAAGGTTGTAAATGCTGGGAAGGAACGCGAAAGGATATTCTTAAAACAGACAATGAGGCACTCAATAATTTTGTGTTTGCCACCAGGCTGGCCCGGCAGATCAAATCGTAGCGGTATCTGTGTTTAATATACCAGGGGCCTGTCTCTGTAGATATCTTTACAACCAAATATCAGATTCACTCCAAGCCACACATTTACGGCCCGGGTATCCTGTGGCCAGAACACAAGATTCAGTGCATTGTCTGAAATTACATAAAGATTGAAGGGGCCCGTATGAATTGAGAAGCCAGCACCCACATTTTTGAAGTAGGAATGAATGTAAGAGTAGCTAAGTGTCAGGTTCAGCCATTGACCCACAGCAAAGTTTGCGGAAGCTGTTACCGACTCAGCAATTTGTCCGGTCAGGAAATCGGTTCTTGACAGAAGACCGAAATTTATTTCAGGTGTCACTGAATAGGATGCTCCCACATATAATTTGGTATTTAGCTTCCTGGAGTACACTCCTCCCGGTGCAAATTCAAGAAACCCGGAAAGACTATCGCCTATCTGGTTGAAGGCGCTATCCAGATAATTCTCAAAGGTAAAATCGTCTGAGATTTCCAGCGGATCGATTTCGAATCCCGGAAAGTCATATTCAGTCTTATAGGTCATCTCATGCGTCTCATCTGTCCACTTAATATACCCCACATCAAGTAGACTGGCACTAAGCAACAGATTGTCTGTAGGCCGGTATTCAATACCCAGGTCTATTCCCAACCCAAAGTTCCTGGTATTAAAGGCATATTTTGGAAGCTGCCAGGGATCCAGGTCTTCAACCTCATCTTTAAGGGCAATATCGCTAATTTTTCCCTCTTCGTCATAGGTCACATCTGCAAATGGCAAAGAGGCAGCAAAGTGCATATCCGATAGAATATGCCAGCTATCCTGCGAAGTGGTGAGAGAGAGATTGGAGTTCACGGTAGCTATATTTCCAACACCAAACAAAACCTTTCCCCTCACACCTATATTGAGGTTGTCCACAATGGCACCCGACCACCCCACCGAAACTTCATCAAATCCCATCCAGTCGGTAGAAAGACCATCCAGGTTGTAAGTTTTTCCATCCTCAGTACCATTTATAAGCAGCACTCCAAGATCACCAGGAACATAGAGACTGCCATCAAACCTGGTGGTGACATCCACCGAGAAAAAGCCGATCTCCGTCCTGAATCCCACCGATAGCCAGGAAGTTCCGGAATTAGACAGAAAGTAGTTGGTGGGCTTCAGTTTGTTCAGAAATGCCTCTTTGTCTCCCAGGGGATGAAGGAAGGTGATCAGAGAGTCCTGAGTGGGATGTGGATAGATCAAATCACTCCATGCATAAGGGCTTGAAGTCTCTTCAGTCCTGACCGGAGCCAGGAATGGAATGCCAATGTAGAGATCACAGCCCGGCTGATAGGCTGGATTAATCCGGTTGGTTTGAGGGACCCCTTGCATAAAATAGAGAGAATTACTCACCTGGGCTCCAGCCTCTATCCCAAATCCTGCTAAGATTCCTATACTAAGTATGAATTTGTAGAGTGACTTCATAACACCCTTGAATTAATGATGAGATCTGCGAACAATGAGAGCTTAAAATCCAGCGAGTAGTCCGAGTAGAGTTTCACATCTTTGCTTCCCAACTCAGAGGTATTCATACGTGCATGAACCTGCAAATAGCGAATCTCTTCAAACTTGCCCAGCTTTTCAGCAGGAAAAATGGCTGTATTTTCCTCTTCTCCTGCCTGGATCAACTTACCCTCCTGGTCTACCTCAGAGGCCGCCAGTAAAACCTGGTTATCTCCAAAAACAGAATCCAGAACCTGGTAGAATTCATCCAGCAGATATACCTGAAGATCAAGTTTAATTGGCAACTCATTGACTGTACTCATAGTAAGGTTCACCTGCCGAATCATGCTTGTATCAATCCCCTGATCACCCATCTCAAATTCTATAGTATCTTCCAAAGCAATCACGGTCGACCGAAAGTCAAGGGGAAGAAGAAACTCTATTTCAATGATAAGCCGGCTGGTATCCAGCACGAAATGCGATTCATCCCCTGTTCCCTCCTGAGTTCTGCCGGATACCTTGTAAGAAAGAGAGGTGGGTCCAACAGCCAGTAATTCGTTAAAGTTGCTGGTCTCCCGGTTGATATGGAATTCCTCACTTACTGCACTCCCGATTTGGGTCATGCCAGGTGCAGGAACCATAAATGGATGCCCTTCATAGAACTCCAGCGTTACAGATGATCCGTCCGTTCCGTTGGAAATTGCACTGTCCATCGTAATTACAAGGGGAACACCCACAGAATTGGTTATCCATACATTGATGCGGGGATCGGCAAACTTCACCGCGGCCAGTTCCGGATTCTCAGTGTAAAAGGGAATCTCAATGGAGCCACGTTCTGTAAATACGTTCCTGGAATCGATATATCCAAATAGGCTGTAGAAACCCATGTCCAGGAAATTCAAATCAATTTGACATATATCGTCAGGATCCACCGGATTGCCAGAGTTGGTCAGCACCAGGTCAAAATCGATCTGAATTACATTGGAATCACCCTTCTCAAAAGTTTCAATATAGTAGTAGTCAGTAAGAACCCTACCAGAATCTTCAAATACTCCACTCTCATCACTACACACCAGTGTAACAAAAAATGGTTCTCCCCGGGGATCAAGAATCTGCTCACTGCTGATATTTACATATCCATTGTGTTTAAATGAACTCATTACCTCGAGCAGGATCTCTCCTCCCTTGATCCGAATGCTATCCACCCGGTCGTCCCCATCAAGCTGGATTGCGATAATCTTATTTTTCAGAAAATGCACAATGTCTCCCGGATTACTCTCTGTAAACTCCGGAATATTTACATCGGCGGATAGATAGGTCTCGGTATAGACAGCATTGGGAATATCCTCTATGGTGTCGGCCATCACATTTACCACTGTATCGGAGTAAGCAAGATAGATCAGTCCATCATCAAATTCGCGGGCATAACCTGCCGAATCCACATATTCAACAATGTCGCCTATGTTCAAAGAACCATAAAACAGAGGGGCTATCAGTTCCGGATGGATCTCAACCTCATCCGAGAGCTTATCTAGATTAAAATACTCCTTCTGACAATTGGTTAGCAGAAGTGCGCCTGCCATCAGGAACAGTATACCGAGTTGACGCTTCATGATTTATTCAATTGAATAGTTGTATAAAAAGTTATTTGTGCTTCCCACGATCAGATTGAACCTGCTGTCTGATCCTGCAAAATAGCCTATACTAAACCTGGTTGATCCCTCCAGCGGAAATCCTTCATAAAGCGATCCGTCTGAATTGACCAGGTAAATCCTGTTCCGGGAGCGGTCTGAAATTCCAATTTTAACATCTGAGGGCGAAAATTTATATATATCGGGCATCTCACTGATCTTTCCCCTTACCCTGTAACTAAACAGCCGTTTCCCATCCTGGAGCAATACAGTTAACTCATCTCCATCGGCTATAATAAATTCAGGAATTCCATCTTTATTCAGATCTCCCATCCTGAAAAAATGATCGTTGGATACCTCCAGTTTAAGAAGTTCCGAAACAGTTCCATCCATATATACCGCTCTTACGCTCCCTGATGTGTCTGTGGAGATCCACCTGGGTTTCTCTTCCCTCAGATTCATATCCAGGGCGACAGGGTTCCGGGGAGAAAATGCGATGCGCTCCTTCACCTTGATGCGCTCCTTACCTCGCCTGTCCAGAAAATAGCTTCTGTTCCTATCAGATAACACGATATAATCCTTTTCTCTGATTCTGAAATGCTGAATCTCACCCGTCACAACTGACTCGGTTTTCCCAAACTTCCAACCGGTGAGCAGATTCCCCTCAATATCATACACGTAGATTTTGCGATCTTCCGCTGCCACAAACAGCCTGTAATCCCTGCTTTTATCATAGTCAAATAATGCCATGGCATTGGTTGCATTGGACCTGAGTGAAATGGGATATCGCTCCACATAATTCCCATTCCTGTCGATCAAATGGATCTTTTCCGGGGTATTAAAGAGAAACTGCAACCTTCCATTTTTATAAAAATCCACCTGATGAATGGTTCCCATAATGGGCCCGTCCAGAGGTAATTTCCAGAGAATCCTTCCTGTACTGTTGATCAGGTAAACGCGGTGAGCCTCATCCTGGACCATGATCTCCTTCTCTGAAGTGTTGTGATTTACTACGAGTACCGGTTTGGTGGCTGCTGAGGAATCCAGTAGACTCTCCCAGACTGTCAGCGCTTTCTCCTTGATATGAGAGGTATACTTTAAGCTGACACTTTGATAATAGAGGCGATCCTCTGTACTGTATTGAACCACAACACCTGGAATTCTTCGCAGGAACAACTCCAGTGGCCCTAACTTTTCCAAAGCTCTCCCGCTCAGCAGCTCCTGCTTATAATCCAAGAAACTGAATGGCTTTAAGAATAAGGTGATATTACTTCTGTTAGAGAGGTAATCTGACATCTCTTTGTAGACCGGATCACTTATAAATGTTTTGTGAAGTACATTCTGGTAGATCACCCTGGATATGGCATCAACGGAGGGTCCAAATATCAGATAGTTCTCAAACACCGTAAAATAGCTATTGAACATACGTGCTACAGGTGTTCCTCTGAAGAATGGGTCGGGCAAACTGTAAATATTAAAACTGGTCTGGCTATCCAGCCGGTATACATGCCGCAGTGAATTCATATCAAAGGAGTTGACCTGAAGATATTGCTCCACCCACCTCATCACAACCTCCATGGTTTCGCTGCGACTTCTGGTTTCAATAACCAACAACTCATCTTCGGTTTTCTCAGTTATACCTTCCATGGCAAACCAGGCCATTTCATCATCCATAATGGTTGCCAGATCTTCAATAGGATCTATACCATACACCTTATCTAATCGCTGCAATTCAACCTCAATTTCCGACCCATGGCTAAGTCCCATCAAATAGGGGGTGATCTGTGCCCTGAACTTGGCCTGGTCACTTATACCCAGGTGCAGAAAATAGTTGATTCCTGAGGGTAATATTTCATGGATCTCCATCCTCACAGGCGATTGATCGGAGAATGCGCCAAGGAAAAAAGGAGCATTTGGATCCGAGTAAGTCATTCCATTGAGAATGAAAGCATCCTTTTTAATGTCCAGATCCAATTCTCCCCACGAGGCAAGTTTCGAAAACAATCTGAGGATTTCCCAACGGGATTCGTCAATTACCGGATAAAACAGTTGTGGTAATCTTTCATAGTTAACATATACATTGGCATGGACATATCGTCCCTCTGTCTCCTTCACCATGCTCAATCCCAGCTCTTCGGTAAGATCACTCTCATCATGTATGGTACGAATGGATTGCTCCACCAGCATGGAGGATGAGCTTAACAGGCATAAACCGTTAATAGAACCAAACGTAAATTTTCCTGGAATAAGGCCTGGCTCCCCGGAAACATCATGCAAAGTTTCCGCCTCATATTTCCTGCTGTTAATCATGGCCTTCTCCTCCAGCAGGGAGATCATCAAATGATCAAATTCGTTTTCGCTGTACGAATCGGAATATTTCAGATAGAAGAGCGGCACAAGCTGCTCTTTACCCACCAGGTGAATAGAGAAGTGTAACCCCTCCTTTAAAAGAAGTTCTTTCAATGGCTCCGATGAATTAACCTGTGCCAGTGCGATTTGAAGCAAAGAATCCAGTTCAGTCTGGCCTGTAGTATTTATAAAGTCTTTCCAGATCCTGTTCCCGGCCAGAAATGATTCTGTCAGGTACTCGAAATCAATATCCTCTACAAAGAGGATGGCGTCCTCAGGGACTGCTTCCAATATTTCAATGGGGCTGATTTTATCAAATCTGCTCAGCAGGAATACAAGGATCAATGCAACACAAACCACAGCAAACAGCCCACCATATATAATACGCTTCAACATACCAGATTGGTTTAACCCAAAAATATAAATTTCACAAGCAGGTTAGCGGGAAAATTACCAACACTTCCGCTACTTGTCCACAAGGGATTCAGGTCAAAACCATTATTGGTACAGTTTTTGCTTTACTTTTGCGTATTTTTTAATCCCATGCTTTTTCGTACCCTATTCATAATTAGCACGTTAATTTCAACTCTGCAGCTATATGGGCAACAGGTTCAGGTAATCAGCTCTTCGGACCGGTCCGCCATTGAACATGTAGCGGTATACAATACCACCCGGGAAAGATCAGCCCTTACCGACTCCCTGGGGATGATCGACCTGCGCATTTTCCCCATGACAGATACCATTGTCTTTCAGCATCCCTCCTTTGTAAACCGTCAATTCAGCCACCAACAAATTACCGATCAGTCCACAATTGTTCTTCACAGAAAACGGATTTTAATCGATGAGTATGTCATCTCAGCTTCGAAATCGAGGGAGAGCAAGCTGATTATTCCCAACATGGTGGATGTGATTGAAGAGAAAGAACTTAAAGAATCCACAGGGCTAACCGCTGCAGAGATTCTGGAAGGAACGGGTAACATCATGGTGCAAAAAACACAGGGAGGAGGGGGAAGTCCAATTCTTCGTGGTTTTGAGGCCAATAAGATCCTTCTTGTGCTGGATGGGGTCAGGCTGAACAACGCCATCTATCGCAACGGGCACCTGCAGAATTCCATCACCATCGATCATGCCATTCTGAACAGAACCGAGATCATTTTCGGACCCTCATCCATTATGTATGGGAGCGATGCCCTGGGGGGAGTTATCCACTACTATACAAAGGATCCTGAACTGGGCCGAGCCGACTCCACAAAGATGAATCTACAGGCTTATGTGCAATATGCAACAGCAGTAAAAGGGAAAACCGGTCACCTCGACTTCTCCCTGGGAAGAAAGCACTGGGGATTTCTAACCAGTGTTACCTATAAAGACCTGGGAGATATCCGTATTGGTGAACGGCGAAGCCCCTATCTGGGAGATTGGGGTAAAGTTATGCACTATGTGGACCAGGTGAATGGAGTGGATTCCACCCTGGCCAACGAAAATACACTGATCCAGAAGAATACTGGTTACAGCCAGCTTGACCTTCTACAAAAGATACGATATACACCCTCCCAGTATGTGGACTGGGTGCTCAACCTTCAGTATTCCACATCGTCGAATATCGACCGGCTCGACAAACTGAACGATTACAGTGGGGAGAACCTGAAATATGCCTCCTGGTATTATGGACCCCAGGAAAGGCTGCTTATTTCCCTGAAAAATGTTGTAAAAAAAGACAACTGGCTATTCACCAACATGACCTCCATAGTGGCCTTCCAAAATGTGGATGAAGATCGCAACTCGCGTAATTTCAGGAACGAAGAGCTACTCACACAGCTGGAGAATGTGAAGGTGTTAAGCTTGAATGTGGACCTGCTGAAGATCTGGGGAGTCAACCATAAACTGAATTATGGGGTGGAGGTCAATCAAAACCGGGTGGGATCTCAGGCATGGTATGAGAACATCCATACCGGGAAAAGAGATTCCGCCCAGACCCGTTACCCCGAGGGGGGCAGTGAAACCTTGAGCGCTTCAGCATATGCCAGTTACAAATGGATCTTACATAAAAAACTGGTGCTGAACGGGGGGGGCAGATACAACTGGGGCCAGTTGACCTCCCTGTTTGACAATCCTTTGCTTAATTATGACCGGATCCATATCAATCATGGGGCCCTTACAGGCAGTTTAGGACTGGTCTATAAACCATCGGACCGCTGGCAGCTAAACACCATTCTCTCTACCGGATTCAGAAATCCCAATGTGGATGACTATGGTAAAGTAAGGGCTAAAGACGATTTCGTTATCGTTCCCAATCCTGACATCTCCCCCGAGTATACCTACAATGCAGAGCTTGGAATAAGCCGGATTGTGGAGGGTTACATAAAGATCGAGGTGGTGGGTTACTACAGCTTTCTGAAAGATGCCATTGTGCGAACCAATTACCAGTTAAATGGCGAAGACTCTCTCTTTTACGATGGCGATACCTACAAAATAACAACCAATTACAATGCAGGAGAGGCCTATATTTATGGCGCTTCACTGGGGGTGACGGCCAACCTGAATAAAAGCATCCTTCTGAAGGGAACCCTCAACTATACACGGGGCTACAATCTGACAGATGATGTACCCCTGGGGCATATCCCCCCTCTGTTCGGACGCACCTCCCTCACATACAGAAAAAGCAGATTCTTCATTGATACATATATGGTCTATCAGGGATGGAAGGATATTGAGGATTTCTCACCCTTTGGTGAAGATAATGAGGGTGAAGCCATGAAGTATGGCTTTCCTTCGTGGTGGACATTAAACATGAAAGCCGGTTTTGAAGTGCTGAAATATTTTGATCTTATGGTGGCTGTGGAAAACATCTTTGACCAGTTCTATAAACCCTATGCCTCTGGCATAAGTGCACCCGGAAGAAACTTCATTTTCACAGCCAGGTTTACCATTTAAACCTTTGTACAGGTCGGGCACATTTGGTATCTTTCAGGCAATGCAAACAGTAAATCCAGTTATCGAAGAGGGGTGGAAAGAGATCCTGATGGATGAATTTCAATCAACCTACTTCAGTGAATTGAAGGCGTTCCTGGTGGAGGAGAAAAAGAGATACACCATCTATCCTCCTGGTAATCTTATATTTAACGCATTTCAACACACTCCCTTTGACCGGGTAAAAGCCGTTATCCTGGGACAGGATCCCTATCATGGAAAGGGCCAGGCACACGGGCTCTGCTTTTCGGTGCCCCCTGGAATTCCTGCACCACCCTCCCTGGTCAATATTTTCAAAGAGTTAAAGTCGGACCTGGGTATTCCGGTCCCCTCCCATGGCAACCTGGTCAAGTGGGCCGACCAGGGGGTCCTTTTACTCAATGCAACACTGACCGTAAGAGACAGCCAGGCAGGATCCCACCAAAAAAAGGGCTGGGAAACCTTCACAAACCGTGTGATTGAAAATATATCCAAACATAAATCAGGAATAGTTTTTCTATTGTGGGGAAGGTACGCACAGGCCAAAGAAGCCCTTATTGATGGGAACAGGCACCTGGTCCTGAAATCGGCCCATCCCTCGCCCCTTTCCGCCTACAATGGCTTTTTCGGCTGTAAACATTTCTCCAGGACCAACGAATACCTTGAACATCAGGCTAAATCAGAAATTGATTGGACACTGTAACCACTTTGGCACGCGATTTGTACCTATAAAAGTGACAGTTTATCCAATCATATTCCCTGACAAATTCGGGGCCAGGTCCGTCTCACACAGGCGGACTTTTATTTTTTTATCCCCTCAGGGATAAGTCACCCAATTCAATATCTCCAGGTTTTTCAACCGGTGCTGAAATCCTTTTCAAATAAAGGATTAAGGCACCTACGTTTAAAAACCTTCCGATATTCTTGGGTGACTTAGAATTGAGGAGATAAAATGGGGGCGTTGAGATTTGGAATACTAAGAACAGTGACTATTTTCAACGCTCCCCCACCAAACCCTTCTAAAATTACCTGGAGTATGTGTTAGTGAGCTACCTATAATCCTTTCTGCGAAAGGATTTCAGTAGCGAACTAATATATACGGAAGGTGAACTGCTAGAAGGGTTTATACCCTATTATTTCGCGGACTTCCCGAACGGTTTTGGATGCACTCTCGCGTGCCTTTTCTGCACCCATTTTCACTACCTTTCTCAAATACTCGGAGTCATTATGGATGTCATTGATCCGTTCACGGATGGGAGTGGTGAAGTTGATTACATCCTCGGCCAGCTGTTTTTTCAGGTCCCCATAGCGTATGGAGCAGTTGTTGTAATTGTCGCGGAAATGCTGCACGGTATCGGGAGTGGAAAGCAAATCAAGAAGATAGAAGAGGTTGGCAATGGGTTCTGTCATGGGAGAATTGGGCTCCTGTGGCCCTGCATCGGTCACCGCGCGCATTACCTTTTTCCTGATCACTGAAGGTTCATCTGACAGATAGATCCCGTTTCCCTCACTTTTACCCATCTTCCCGGTTCCATCCAGACCGGGGACTTTTACCAGTTTCTCTCCAAAATTGTAAGGCTCGGGCAACGTAAAATACTCCACTCCGTACATGTGATTAAAACGCCTGGCAAACTTGCGGGCCATCTCCAGGTTCTGCTCCTGATCCTTTCCCACCGGAACCTTATCTGCATTGTGAATGATGATATCGGCACACATCAGAACCGGATAGGTCAGAAGCCCTGCATTGATATTTTCCGGCTGTTTCCTGATCTTATCCTTGAAAGTGGTGGTGCGCTCCAGCTCACCCACATAGGCATTCATATTCAGCAATAGATAGAGCTCGGAGATCTCGGGCACATCACTTTGAATGTAAAGCGTGGCCACCTCGGGGTCCAGTCCCGCTGCAAGGTATTCTGAAATTACGGTACGAATGTTTTTATGAAGATTCTCGGGTGTGGGGTGTGTGGTCAGTGCATGATAATCAGCAACAAAAAAGTAACACCTGTTTTCGTGCTGCATCTTTACAAAATTCTTAACCGCTCCAAAATAGTTGCCCAGGTGAAGGTTTCCGGTCGACCTGATTCCGCTTAATACTGTGTCCATCGTGCAAAACTATAAAATGTTATTGAAAAAACGTACTTTTGCCACCATGACCACAACCCGTCAGAATAAAGTGTCAAGGTTGCTTCAAAAGGAGCTTGGTGATTACCTGCAAAGAACCGGATCCGGGCTTACCGGAGGTAAAATGGTAACAGTAACGGTGGTCCGGATCAGCCCCGATCTGGGTGTGGCTAAAATCTATCTCAGTATTTTTCCAGGAGACGGGGCAGAAGAGGCACTTCAAGCCATTTCCGGCAAAGCAGGTCTCTTTCGGAAAGAGATGGGTAATAGGCTTAGAAACCAGCTAAGGCATATCCCTGAACTTGCATTTTTCCTGGACGATTCGCTCGATTACATCGACCGCATCGAAAACCTATTAAATGAATAGAAATGCAGTACGATCCCATCAAGCAAAGCCTTGGTAAAATATTCAACAGCACTCCATTGCTCAGAAAGTTGTTCTACAGGTTGCTGGATCTGCTGCTTCTGCGCTCCTGGCATATTCGCCGCGAATTAGGTCATCTGAAAAAGGAAGGATTCATTCCTGCTCATATTGCTGATGCAGGCTCTGGATTTGGACAGTATGTTTATTATCTGTCGAAAAAATTTCCCCTAGCCCAGATCACAGGCCTGGATATCAAACAAGAACAAGTGGACGACTGCAATGCCTTTTTCTCCTCCATCGGATTGAAGGAGCGTGTGAATTTTAAATATGCCGACCTGACCACACTGGAAGCAAAAGAAAATTATGACCTTATTCTCTCTGTGGATGTGATGGAGCATATCGAAGAGGATAGGGCTGTATTTCAACGATTTTACAAGGATTTGAAACCAGGAGGTGTATTGCTGATCTCGACCCCTTCGGACCAGGGTGGTTCGAATGTGCACCATGAGCATGAAGAGTCCTTTATTGACGAGCACGTGAGAGATGGATATGGAGTGGATGATATAGATGAAAAACTGAGGGAGGCTGGTTTTTCTGATATTCATATTCTATATTCCTACGGAAAGCCAGGGAGTTTATCATGGAAACTCTCTATGAAGTACCCCATTCAACTGGTCAATTTCAGTAAGCTCTTCCTAATACTACTGCCTTTCTACTACCTGGTTACCTATCCCATTTCCTATTGCTTGAACGGAGCGGACGTGAGAAGAGAACACAAAGCCGGAACCGGACTTATTGTCAGGTGTAAAAAGTGAACCTCTCGTTCTATATAGCCAGGCGATACCTTCTGGGTAAAAAATCCCAAAACGCCATTAACATCATCTCTGGCATTTCAATACTGGGTGTCACCGTTGGAACCATGGCACTGGTCATTGTACTTTCTGTATTCAATGGTTTTGATTCGGTGGTTAAGTCACTTTTCAACTCTTTTGATCCCGATATAAAGATCTCGGCAACCCAAGGCAAAACTTTTAGCTCTGATCCAGGCTTAAATGATGCCATCAGGGCACTGCCCGGGGTAGAGGCGCTATCAGAAGTACTGGAAGAGAATGTGCTCTTGCTATACGGCGATAAACAGCATATTGCTACCATCAAAGGGGTAGATGAATACTTCCGTGACGTATCGGGGCTCGATTCAATGGTCTATGACGGCTCTATGAAACTGAAAGATGAGAACCGTTCCTATGCAGTGGTCGGGCAGGGTGTGGCTTACAGCCTGAGGGTAGGACTCAGTTTTATTAACCCCCTGTTTGTCTACACCATTGACCGGACCGCAAAGGTAAATATGGCACAGCCTGAAGAGTCTATTCGCAGAGATTTTATCTACCCCTCGGGCATATTTGCCATTGAACAGCAATATGATTCCAGATATGTGGTATGTCCCATCGAATTTGTAAGAGAATTACTGACCTACCCAAATGAAAATACCTTCCTTGAAATAAAGCTGGACCCTACTTACTCTGCGGATCAGGTACAGAAGCAAATTATGGATATGGCTGGTGATTCCTACCAGGTGAAAAACAGGGAACAACAGAATGCCCTTTTCTACAGGGTGATGAAATCAGAAAAATGGGCCATTTTCCTCATATTGACATTTATCCTGATTATTGCCTCGTTTAATATTATAGGATCACTTAGTATGCTGATCATCGATAAGAAAAATGATATTGTCACCCTGCGCAATATGGGTGCCCCCAATAAGCTAATTGGCAGGATTTTTCTGGTAGAGGGATGGCTCATCTCCCTGGTTGGCAGTGTGATTGGCATCTTTTTAGGTACTCTGATCAGCTGGGTTCAGCAACGGTTTGGTGTGATTAAACTATCTGGCAGCGGCACATTTGTAATCGATGCCTACCCGGTACAAATTGAGATTCCAGATATCTTGCTGGTATGGGTAACCGTCCTGGTCATTGGATGGATTGCTGCCCGGTACCCGGTAAGGCAGATCTCAAGGAAGTATTTACTCAGTCTCGACAGGGAAGGTATTGTTTAAAACTTTGTACATCATCTATCCCTAGATCATCTAATTTTATAAGCGTCTGAAAAAACAGGGGCTCTGTACGTAACCTAATACGGTGTAATGTCGTATTTCATTTATGTGCAGGTCGTTGTGATCAGATCTTGTAAAAGCGGATTAATCTCTATGAAGTTATTCAGGACACTCTTATTTTTAATTATTCTGGCTGCTTCCTCAGCAATGTCAATGATTGCACAGGATTTGGAGATCTCAGGTCTCACAACCACACCTGTCACGTGTGGCGGAGGATCCGATGGAACCTTAACTGTATCAATCTCAGGGGGTATTGCACCCTTCTCCTACCTGCTGTTAAATTATCTGTTGCAGCCCGTAGGTAAAATTGAAAATGTCACCGTCACTTCTCACACCTTCCTTAATCTTCAGAAAAATTCATATATACTCCTGGTGACTGACAGCGATTCCGCTGTTGCTATTGAACCTACTGTATCGGTGGGTGGTCCGGATCCCATTCAGGTAACCCTGGCAAGAAAAGTTGATGTCACCTGCAATAATGCCAACGATGGAATTATCCAGGTCAGTGCCACTGGTGAAAAAGGAAATTATATTTTTGATCTTACAGGAGCTGAGAACCAAACCAACGAGACTGGTACATTTACCAATCTGCCCCAGGGTGAT
The DNA here is from genome assembly GCA_029938715.1 of Bacteroidales bacterium. Taxonomy (GTDB): domain Bacteria; phylum Bacteroidota; class Bacteroidia; order Bacteroidales. The sequence continues at coordinate 71,046 of JAOZUK010000001.1, forward strand.
TATAAGGTTAAGGTAAGCGACAAAGATGGATGTCCCCTTACTGCTGAAACCAGCACTCTGACTATTGAAAATCCCGATCCAGTAGTAGTTACGGTGGACAATGTGACAGACGCGTCCTGTTTTGGGGAGTCCACCGGTTCCATTTTCATCACAGTCACCGGTGGCAGACCTTTTGGCTTAGGATCGGGCTATACCTATGAATGGACAAGCACCAACGGATTTACCTCCTCTTTAAAAGACATTACCAACCTGACTGCCGGAACTTACTTCGTTACTGCATATGACGGCAACCTATGTGCAGGATTTGCTGGCCCCATTGAAATTAATGAGCCCACCCCAATTGTGGCTGTCCTGGATGGCACATCAGATGTTCAATGCAACGGAGGAAGCGACGGATCGGCATCCATCACGGTCAGCGGCGGTGCAGGGGGATATACCTATTCATGGGAAGGAGAACTTAATGGCCTGGTCTCCACAGTGGAAGACCCCATCGACCTGCCGGCCGACACCTACAACCTGACTATCACTGACGGGACCGGCTGCTCAAGAATTTTCCCCTCATTTGTTGTCATCGATGAACCACTGCCCTTTACAATTACTTTCGATGGAGTCACCAACGTATCATGCTCCGGGGGAAATGATGGCTCCCTGCTTATCACTCCCAATGGAGGTACACCCGGCTATATCTTTCTCTGGTTGGGAACCACTTCCGGATACTCTTCTTCCGACGAAGATCCAGTGGATATGCCAGCCGATGTTTATGATCTGACCATTACAGATTCACGTGGTTGCAGCCAGATTATTCCTTCAGTTATCACCATTACTGAACCACCACCCATCACCTTCACTCTGATTGGTACTGTGGATGTCTCCTGTTTCGGAGGAGCCGATGGGGGAGCCAATGTTACGGTTGAGGGTGGTACACCTCCCTACCTTTTGTCATGGATTGGGACCAATACCGGTCACACCTCCTCCATGGATAATCCCAACGACCTGATCGCTGATACCTACAGCCTTACTGTGACAGACTCCAACAGTTGTGTTTTGACCATAGCTGACCTTGCTACAATCAATGAACCTGCCGAACTTCTGGTCACCCTTGATAACATCATAGATGTGGATTGTTATGGGGATTCAACCGGATCCATTGAGATCACTCCTTCGGGAGGAACTCCAGGCTACACATTCGTATGGACCGGACCCAATGGTTTTACGGAAACCACGGAGGATCTCTCAAACCTTAAGGCAGGAATTTACAACCTTACCATCACTGATGCCAATGGTTGCACTTCCGTGTACCCGGGCATGGCCACAGTTGTAGAGAATAGTATCATTACTGCTGCCTTTGGTCTGACCAGTGCTAGCTGCAACGGAGGATCAGATGGCGCCATCTCTGTAATCGTCGCTGGTGGGGCTGGTGGTTATACCTACTTCTGGCAGGGCCCATTTGGTTTCACAAGCCCGGCCCAGGACATTTCAGGCCTGGTTTCCGGATCCTATCAACTTACGGTCACCGATGCCCTGGGATGCAGTCAGATAATGCCTGCTCTGGTTCTGGTTGAACCTCCACCCATATTAAGTGTGCTTACAGGAACCGATATCACCTGTTTCGGATATGGAAATGGAATCATTGCTATTTCCTCTTCCAATGGAGCTGCTCCATATGAATACTCCATGGTGGGTGAAGCCGGTCCTTATCAATCAGGCAATACCTTCTCTTCACTCGCTCCAGGCTTACATACCATCTGGACCCAGGATGCAAACCTCTGTGTGGTATCTGATACCATCACCCTCAGGGAACCTGAAGAGATCCAGGTATTGGGAGAGACCTTAAGCGGAGAGAATCTCTGCTTCGGTGATGCCTTGGGACAGATTTCGATCGATTTAGTTGCAGGTGGTGTCACACCTTATATGTACTCCATTGATGGAGGAGCAAACTTCTTTGCAACCTCTTTGTTCACCAACCTGCCGGCAGGTAACTACCAGACGGTAGTAAGAGATGCCTCGGGTTGTACCGGATTCGGTCAGTTGCATGTGGTTACAGAACCATTGGAGCTTCAGATCGGGCCCTACTCGCAGGTGGATATAACCTCATGTTTCGATGCACTTGAAGGTGAAATAAACATTGCCGGTAAAGATGGAACCGTACCTTACAGTTATACCCTGAATGGTTCTGTTACCAACCAGACCGGTATTTTCCTAAACCTGGGCGGTGGTCCATACCAGATATCCATAACCGATGCGAATGGTTGTACTGTGGATACATCGGTGGTTATTCTCACTCCTACACCCATTGTGGTGGACGTACTCACAATTATTGATGTTACAGGTTGCTTTGGTGGGGCGAATGGCGAAATCACCGTGTTGGGTTCAGGTGGAAGCGCGGTACCGCAATACTCTTTAAATGGAGGCGCCTTGCAGCCAGGTGGAACTTTCAGCGGACTAACGGCCGGAATCTATACCCTCACCCTGGACGATGGCAGCTGTACCCTCGATACAGCGGTGGTGGTTTCACAACCTGATCCAATTACCCTGGCCTCGGGCCTTGCCATACCCATCACCTGTTCAGGAGCAAATGATGGTCGCATTGAGGTATTGGGAGCTGGTGGAACTCCCCCACTAACTTACACCCTGAATCCGGGATCCATAATAAACAATACGGGAATATTTACCACCCTTTCTCCTGGAAGCTACACGGTGTCCATCAATGATAGTGAGGGATGTATTGGTGTTGACACCACTTTTACCCTGATCGATCCTCCTCTGTTTGTGCTCAACTCTGTGACCAGTAGTGACATCAGTTGTAATGGTGCTGCAGATGGCGCCATTATAGCCAGTGTATCAGGTGGTATCCCACCCTACCAGTATTCTGTAGATAACCAGGCAACCTGGACCAGCGACAGCATTCAAGGCGGACTGGTACCGGGACCCTATGAATTCTATATCCGCGATGCCAACCTCTGTACCCTGTATGGTGGATCGTTTACTATGACCGATCCTCCGGCAATAACAGCAACAGTGACCATTACCGATATCACCACCTGTCAGGGCGACACCACTGGTGCCATCGAAGTGGTAGGTGCGGGTGGTACAGGAAACCTGGAGTACTCCCTTGACGGATTTGCTTATCAATCCTCAGGATCCTTTATCAATCTGACAGCAGGTTCATATACAGTTTTCATCCTGGATGCAACAAGTTGCTCTTATAACTTACCGGCCACCATAAATGAACCCGATCCTCTAACTGCCACCATCACCAAAAGTGATGCCATCTTCGGTCAACTGGGATCAATTACAATTACGGAATCCTCAGGTGGAACGCTCCCCTATGCCTACTCAATCAATGGAGATACTGGTCCGTTTACAACAGATACCATATATACGGATCTTGAAGCGGCGACTTACCATGTGATCATGAGAGACCTCAACGGCTGTACCTATGAGCAGATGATTGAAATCAGTGATGTGCCCCCACTTGATATGGGGATTGATATGATCCATGTCACCTGCTTTGGGGATGACAATGGTTCCATACTATTTGTGCCTCAAAATGCCGAAGGTGAGGTTACCTATTCCATTGACAGCGGTATGAATTTTGTACCCGATCCCCTCTTCGAAAACCTACCTGGAAATACAACCTATTACCTGGTGGCACTGGATGAGGTTGGAAAGGTGTTTACCGGCTCGGTAACCATTCTTGAACCCACCGAGCTAAATCTTTCCCAAATCATCACCCCCGCCCAGTGCAACGCATTCAGTGAAACAGGGGCCATCGATGTTACAGTCACCGGTGGAACAGGGACATACACCTATCTCTGGTCGGATGGCAGCACAGATGAGGACCGGATCAATATTGCGGCGGGGATATATAACCTGCTAACCACCGATAGCAACAGTTGCACCCGAACCGACTCTATAACCGTGGCCAGTGAGGTAACTGTATATGTATATGCCGGTCCAGATACCACTATTTGCTATGGAGAATCTCTTCAGCTGCATGCTTACGGCGGTCATACACCCACATGGGACCCATCTCCCTTTATCACCGATCCCAATTCTTCCAGTCCGCTTACCCTGGGCATTACCGAGAATACCTCATTTGTATTGACCATCACTGAAGAGGCCAGTGTTTATGGGTGTTCCAACAAAGACACCATGGAGGTTACCCTATTCCCACAAATAGGAATTGAGGTGAATGAAGATACCTTTATCATTGTGGGTACATCCATTCAGCTGGAGGCCATAGGTGGACCTTTCTTTGATTACAGGTGGGAGCCTGCCACCGGATTGAACAGCATCACCATCCCCAATCCCATTGCAACTCCGACCCAATCGATCCGCTACTATGTGTATGGAACCAACGAGAGTGGTTGTGAGGAGGTCGATTCGGTCTACATCGAGGTAATCGAGGACCTGAGGGCCTACAATGCCTTTTCACCTAACGGGGATGGGATTAATGAATATTTCGAGATAGAACACGCTGAACGATTCCCTGAGATGCAAGTGGAGATATATAACCGCTGGGGCAGCCTGCTATATTCTTCCTCTGGATACGACAGTTCTAATAACTGGGATGGCACTTATAAAGGAACGGAAGCTCCCATTGGAACTTACTATTATATAATTATTCCCTACAGTGGGGCAAAGCCCATTACAGGGCATGTAACGATAATCAGGTAGCATGAAAAAAGTAATATACATTATCATACTAGCTACTGTTACGGGATTCACCGGATTGCAGGGACAACAAATGCCCCAGTACACCCAGTATATGTTTAACGATTTTGTAATCAATCCTGCCATAGCAGGAGTGGATAACTATTATCAGATAAGGACCAATCACCGGTTTCAATGGGTGGGCCTGATGGATCCTCCTGTTACAAACTCTCTTGCTTTTTATGGCCCCCATGCAAAACAGCCCATGGGATATGGCGCCTATGTCTATAACGATGTGACTGGTCCCACCAGTCGGACAGGACTTACCGGTTCATACGCCTATAACATTGCCATTACGGATGATATCCGTCTCTCCATGGGGATCTCGGCCAGCATCATGCAATACCGGATCGATGGTACACAGCTAAATCCCAGAGATGTTTCCGATCCAAGTATTCTCCAGGTGGTGAGTACCTCTTATCTTCCCGACGTGGGAATCGGTGGCTATCTTTATGCCGATGAATTCTATGTGGGGCTCTCTCTTGCGCAGCTTCTAAATAACAACCTGAAGATCTTTGACAACAGGAATGGACTGAATCGTTTGAAGACCCACATAAACCTGGTGGGAGCCTACAGATTCCAGATCAACGATGAGTGGCTGCTGGAACCTTCCCTGATGATCAGGGGAACGGTCCCGAAGGAACTGAAATTTGATCTTACAGCAAGAGTAGAATGGAATAAGACGTTATGGGGAGCTCTGGCCTACAGGAATCAGGAATCGGTGGGGATTCTCATTGGTTACCGTTATGAAGAGCAGTTGCTATTTGGATACTCATATGACATAGGCATTTCGTCTCTCCGTAAATATAACACCGGAACGCACGAAATCATGATCGGTTATCGTTTTAATGATATCAAATAATGGGTATGTATCTCCGGCTTCTGGGAATTTTTCTAATTTCATCTCTCCTGCTCCTTACTGGTTGTAACAATAATGAGCAGATCAGTGGAAAGGCTTTCATTGAACGCGATGTGCTGGTAGATGTACTGGTAGACATACACTTGATTGATGGGGTAACAAACGATCGTAAATTTCATCGCAGGTACGATGCAGATAGCATAGACCTGCTGACCCCCATACTCCACAAGTACCATGTCACCCATGCGATGTTTGATACTACCATGGCAACCTATAGTAGGCACCCGAACCTGTTTGACCAGGTTTATGCCGATGTGCTTATCAAATTAAATGTGATGCTGGACAAGAATGATAAAGAGGAGATTAGTACATCAGAAGAGTAATTAAAACAACTCCAAAACCCACTATGTAGCCAGCATACACCTCTGCCGAACGGCAAACACCCATGGCAAGTCTTGAGGTAGCCGTTACGCCCCCCACCAATAGTGCAATCATAAGCACTCCCTGAAGTGGTGATTCATACAGAAAGATCAGTGCAATGATCAGTCCGGCCAGTCCTCCCAAAGCCGCTGTATGCATACAAACCCTGAACCATATACCCACTAATAAAACCACAGAAAGCGTTATGGCAGTGGCTAATACATAAGAGTGTATAATCCTGCTCAGAGGTAAGCGGACAAAATAGACGAAGGTGATAATGTAGAGAATCAGGATGATTACCTGGGAGATAAGCCGCTCCTCCCTGGAGCTATTTTGCATTCTGGTAACCAGGTTTCTGTAGTAAAGAATGGGCATCATCATCAACGGAAAGAAGAGCGTTCCCAGTGCCATAACAAATAGAATGGCCCGTTTTGCAGCGGGGTCCAACAATGAAATATAGGTCCCTGAATTCAATAAGAGTAATAGTCCCAGTGTGGGCATGAGCAAAGGATGAAACAGGATTGAGATGACAGAGGCAATTTTTTTCATCTCCGGGAGCTATAGTTCTTTTCGCAACCGGGCCACGGGTAGTCCCAACTGCTCCCGGTACTTAGCCACTGTTCTTCTGGCGATGTGGTACCCCTTTTCATTTAGGATGGCCGACAGTCTGTCATCAGTAAGTGGTTTCCTTTTATCCTCACTTTCGATGCAGTCCTGAAGGATCTTCTTGATCTCCCTGGTCGATACCTCCTCACCACTTTCGGTTTGCATTCCTTCCGAAAAAAAATACTTTAAAGGATAGATGCCAAAATGGGTCTGGATATACTTGCTGTTAGCCACCCTTGAAATTGTGGAAATATCCAGATCTGTCATATCAGCAATGTCCTTTAAAATCATAGGTCGCATCCGGATTTCATCTCCCTCAAAGAAATAGGCCTCCTGGTATTCGAGGATGGCATTCATGGTAAGCAACATGGTGTTCTGTCGCTGCCTGATGGCATCTATGAACCACTTGGCCGAATCAAGTTTCTGCTTCACAAAAGTGATGGCATCCTTTTCATCCTTGCTGGCTGAAGCTTTGTTGGCGCTGTAGCTTTCAAACATATCCGAGTAAGTTCTGCTCAGCCTCAATTCGGGAACATTGTTTGAGTTGAGATAGAGCTGCAGAACTCCTTCATTCTCCTCAAGGATAAAATCAGGTACAATGTGATGAAAAGACTTGGCCTGGGAGTCTCCCATAGCCCCTCCAGGTTTGGGATTGAGCCGCAGGATCTCTTCCAGGGCCACCTTTAACTCCTCCTCTTTAATATTGAGCCTATGGATGATTTTATTGTAATGCTTATTTGTAAACTCATCGAAATGATTCTTGAGAATCTTATGGGCCATTAAGATAACTGGGTTTTCAAGGTCCTTCCTCTCAATCTGAAGCAGAAGGCATTCCTGCAGGTTCCGAGCACCAATACCGGCCGGATCAAATTTCTGGATAACCATAAGTACAGCGTGCAGTGACTCATAGGAGGCTTCCTGTCCTGTGGAAAAAGCCAGGTCATCAGCAATGGCTTCCAAATCCCTTCGAAGATAACCGTCGTCATCAATATTCCCGAGAATATATTCAGCCAGAATCTCCTCCTCCTCGTTTAGGTTCCTCAAGCCAAGCTGGCTTTTCAATTGCTCCCTGAAAGTACTTCCCAGTGAAAAAGGAATCTCTTCACGCCTATCGTCTGTCGAATAGTTCTGCGCATTGAAGCGGTAACTGGGGATATCATCATCCTGCATATAGTCCTCAAGGGAGAACTCATCTTGTTGATCCCCGGTCTGTTCTTCCTTTGCATCCTCCTGTTCTTCGAAGGAGCCCTCTTCATTTCCCTCCTCCAGAACAGGATTCTCCTCAAGTTCCTTTTTAATTCTTTGCTCCAGCTGTATGGCCGGAATCTCAAGCAGCTTGATCATTTGGATCTGCTGCGGAGACAGTTTTTGAAGTAATTTTTGCTGAAGCCTCTGTTTAAGCATGGGTTATGTTCTAAAAATCTGCACTTTTCGGGGTACGTGGAAATGGAATCACATCTCTGATGTTACTCATACCGGTAATAAACATAATTAATCGATCAAATCCCAATCCAAATCCACTATGTTCTACCGTACCAAATTTACGAGTTTCCAGGTACCACCACAATTCATCTTCAGGAATATTCATCTTTCTCATCCTGTTTTGCAACTTGTCCAGGTTCTCCTCTCTCTGTGAACCCCCGATAATTTCACCGATCTGCGGGAATAATACATCCATGGCCCTGACGGTTTTTCCATCGTCATTCTGCTTCATATAGAAGGACTTAATGATACTCGGATAATCAGTCAGGATCACAGGGCGCTTAAAATGTTCCTCCACCAGGTAGCGTTCATGCTCCGACTGAAGGTCCAATCCCCACTCCACCGGAAACTCAAACTTTTTATCTGCCTTTATCAATATTTCAATGGCCTCTGAATAGCTCTTTCTTTCGAAAGGGTGCTTCAATACAAACCTGAGCCTCTCCAGCAATCCTTTATCAACCATTTTATTGAGAAATTCCAGATCGTCCTGACAATGTTCCAGTGTATATCTGATCAGGTATTTCAAAAAGTCTTCGGCCAGGTCCATATTGTCGTTGATGTCATAGAATGCCATTTCTGGTTCAATCATCCAGAACTCTGCCACATGTCTGGGTGTATTGGAATTCTCCGCACGAAATGTGGGCCCGAAGGTGTAAATGGATGAAAGTGCCAACGCCCCAAGCTCTCCCTCAAGCTGACCTGATACGGTGAGGTTGGTGGGGCGGCCAAAAAAGTCCTGTGTATAATCAACCTCTCCATCTTCATTTTTGGGTGCTCCATCCGGCTCAAGGGTGGTTACCCGAAACATAGCACCGGCTCCCTCTGCATCGGAGGCTGTGATAATGGGTGTGTGCAAGTAAAAGAATCCTTTGTCGTTATAGTATTGATGAACGGCAAATGCCAGGGCATGCCTTATTCTGAATACTGCACCAAATGTATTGGTCCTAAACCTGAGGTGGGCAATATCCCTGAGAAATTCAAAAGAATGCCCCTTCTTCTGTAAGGGATAAACTTCAGGATCGGAATCACCCAGGATTTCGATCTCCGAAGCCTGGATCTCCACGCTCTGCCCTTTGCCCATGGACTCTACCAGCTTCCCAATCACACTAATACTGGAACCGGTGGTCACCCTCTTCATCAATTCTTCGGGAAAGGATTGAAGATCGGCTACCACCTGAATGCTATGTATAATGGTTCCGTCATTCACCGCAATAAATGCTACCTGGTTATTTCCTCTCCGGGTTCTAACCCAGCCCTTCAACAAAACTTTACTGTTAATTTCCGGTGCAGTAAACAACTCTTTAACTGTCGATCTCTTCATATGCTATATTTTAATCAAGCTACAAAAGTACAATTTTATCAAATTCCCATCGTTAAGTTTATAATCTAAAAAGATTCGGTTAATTTTACCAAAAGATCAAAAACTAAAACCATGGAGCAAGCAAGGAAATCCATTATGGTTACCTGGGATTTTTCAGCTGTATCATACAATGCACTCAGGCATGCCATAAAAATGGCAAATATCTTGAAATACCAAATACTGTTGTTCCACATTGTAGCGGATCAGTCGGAGGAGGAAGTTGCCCGGAAAAAGATGGAGGCTGAGGCAGAGAAGATTAAGAAGGACTTCGGTGAGGAGGTGGGCTTTTATGTGCACCATGGTAAAATTTTCAAGGAGATTTCGGATTACGCTTCTAATGAGAAGAACAATATCCATTTTGTAGTCATGGGTACTCATGGCATGAAAGGAAACCAGAAGTTCTTTGGAAGCTGGGCCCTTAAGGTGGTTGCAGGATCGTCTGTGCCTTTTATTGTGATTCAGGAGGAGCCTGCAGAAAAAGAGAGGTTCAATGACATCGTCTTTCCAATCGACTTCAAGTCTGAAAACAAAGAGAAACTGCAGTGGGCCATATTTTTAGGCAAATACCTGAACGCAAAGATTCATCTATATAAAGCGCCGTTGAATGATAAGGACCTGCAAAAAAAGGTAAATGTAAACCTGAACTTCGCCATTCGCTTTCTGATTCAGAATAATATTGAATACGAAATTCATACGGCTTCAAAACCTGGAACAGCAACCTTTCAGAAAGAACTCCTGGCATTTTCAAAAAAGGTCAAGGCAGACCTGATTCTGATCACCACTACCAAGCATATAACGAAAATGGACTACATCTTCGGAGCCCGGGAACAGTATCTTATCGCCAACAGCGAAAAGATCCCGGTCATGTGCGTGAATCCCAAATCCAACTTTGCCACTGTGGGACAGTTCATGTACGGCTAACCACTTTTAACTTTTGACTTTTAACTGCCTACAATTTCACCATGTCCATTACTGTTAAGGGTATTACAAAAAGATATGGATCTCAACTGGCAGTAAATGACGTTAGTTTCGAGATTCCTGGTGGCGAAATTGTTGGTTTCATAGGTCCCAATGGTGCAGGGAAATCAACCACCATGAAAATCATTACAGGAACTCTTCCCCCGGATAAGGGATCCGTTATGATCAAGGGATTATCCACCCTGGATCACCAGACTGAGATTCGGCATATGATTGGTTATCTGCCGGAACACAATCCCCTCTACCTGGAAATGTACATCCGGGAATACCTTCAATATGTGGCTAGTTTCTATGATTTAAGAGGCAAAAATCGAACCGGAGCGAAGCCGAGCTCACGAAGGCGAAGCCGAGTAAAGGCAAAGGTTGAGGATGTCATTGAAAAGACCGGACTGGGACCTGAAATAGGGAAAACCATTGGGAATCTGTCAAAGGGATACAGGCAGCGGGTAGGTCTGGCCCAGGCAATGATACATGACCCGGACATCCTGATACTGGATGAACCCACTTCCGGATTGGATCCCAATCAACTTGCAGAGATACGGAACCTGATCTCCAACATTGGCGGGAAAAAAACAGTGCTTCTTTCGACCCATATCCTACAGGAAGTAGAAGCCATTTGCGACAGGGTTATCATTATCAACAACGGAGAGATTGTGGCTGATGAGGCTGCTGAAGATTTAACATCCGGTCATTCGGGGCAGGCACAAACCATTCATGTGGAAATCGAAGGGAATTTTGATCCCTCGGTTTGGAAGGAGCTGGCTTTTGTAAAAAATATCAAACCCATTGGTGGCAACCAGTTTTTGCTGGAAACCCATGAATCACGTGATATTCGGGGTGATATATTCAACTTTGCTGTCAATCAAGGGCTTACTATACTTTCCCTTTCGCAGAAGAAAAAGAACCTCGAAGAGGTCTTTCGAGAGATTACAAACAGATAACTATCTGATTATTATTTAAATATGTAGTAAACAAATTGGCATTGTATTTGTTTACATTATTTATATATTTACCGACTCATTTTGTAAACCAAATGTTACCCTATGAAATTTAGACAATTAGCAATTATTGGAGGCATACTACTGGCAGGTAGCCTATCTGCCCAAACCCTCACAGATGTGATTAATGAGTTCAATACAGGAGTAGAAAAACTTAATAATCAGGAATATGAAGTCTCTATCGAGCACTTCAACCAAGTTATTTCCCTGGCTGCAACCGTTGGTGATGAAGCCAATGATATGAAGCAGAAAGCAGAAGCTCAAATTCCATCAGCTTACTACAGGCAGGCTACAATTTACATGAAGCGGAAACAGTACGACAATGCCATTCCCTACCTTGAACTTACTATTGAATACGCCACATTGTATAACAACAATGAAGAGACCAAGGTTAAAGCAGCCAAATATTTGCCACAGCTGTATGTAAGAGAAGGAAACCAGGCCTGGAAAAATAAGAATTTCGACCAGGCTCATGGCTACTTTGACAAAGCTCTGGCGTCAAATGAAAACCTTTACCAGGCTCACCAGGGAAAAGCAATGGTTTTCATGGACCAGGATGAAACAGACGCCATGTTGGGTGAATTTGCCATGGCCAAGGAGGGTGCAATGGCTAAAAATGACACCAAAACCATTTCAAAAATCAATGATGTCATCGACTCATATTACAACAAGTTTATCACCGAAGAGCTGGAGATGGTTGATCCTGAAGAGCCCGACTATTCCTATGTGTTTGAAGCCTGCGAAAATGCATTGGGAGCCAACCCTGAAAATCCCAGGGCACTCTATCACCTCGCACAGGTTTCCAATAAGAAAAATGAATATGACTCGGCCATTGAATATGCGATGAAAGCGCTGCAATATGAGGATGAACCCGTCTGGATCTCAGCCATCAATTTTGAGCTGGGTACCTCTTATCAGAATACATCGGAGTATGATAAAGCGTGTGAAGCACTTAAAAAAGTCGTGGAAGACCCCTTCCTGGACAGGGCTGAAAAGAAGATTGCAAATATTGGATGTGGTTAGCAGAGATGCCATATCCTCATATATAAAAGCAGCGTTAAATGCGCTGCTTTTTTTTGTCACATGATCGAAATTTACTTCCTTTGTCACGTCGAAGTGGAGAGATTTGACTGATTGCAACCACGAAAAAAAAATGCTAAACCAGGTTTTTCTTCAAAGATCAGTCAGCCCACTCCCGTTTATTTAATTCTAATTCCGGATAATTAACAACATTATGGCATATCTATTTACATCAGAATCCGTTTCAGAGGGCCATCCCGATAAAGTGGCCGATCAGATCTCAGATGCCCTGCTGGATGAGTTTCTTGCATTTGATCCTCAATCTAAGGTAGCATGCGAAACACTGGTAACCACCGGGCAGGTTGTTCTGGCCGGGGAAGTACGCACTTCCACCTATATCGATGTACAGAAAGTGGCCAGGGAGGTGATATTTAATATTGGCTACACAGAAAGTGCTTACCAGTTTGAATACAATTCCTGTGGGGTAATGACCCTGATCCATGAACAGAGTCAGGATATTAACCGGGGTGTGGACAGGGAAGACCCTATGGAGCAGGGTGCCGGAGACCAGGGGATGATGTTCGGCTATGCAACCAGCGAAACCGATAACTACATGCCTCTCCCTCTGGACTTAAGTCACCGCTTACTTATTGAATTGGCAGAGCTGCGAAGAGAGAATCAAGAGATGACCTACCTGAGACCAGACTCAAAATCGCAGGTTACCATAGAGTATTCTGATGATGACAAACCGATTCGGGTGCATACCATCGTCATCTCCACACAGCACGATGAATTTGACACCGATGACGAAAGAATGCTTGGAAAAATTCGTGAAGATGTGAAGAATATCCTGATTCCAAGGGTGGTGAAGCAGCTTCCCCAACGGCTGCAAAGCCTCTTTGATGATAAGTTTATCCTCCATGTAAATCCCACAGGAAAATTTGTGATCGGTGGACCGCATGGTGATACAGGGCTAACCGGCAGAAAGATCATTGTGGATACCTACGGTGGTAAAGGTGCCCATGGAGGCGGTGCTTTTTCTGGAAAAGATCCATCCAAAGTTGACCGGTCGGCAGCATACGCCGCTCGGCACATTGCTAAAAATATTGTGGCAGCCGGCGTGGCAGATGAAATTCTTGTTCAGCTTTCATATGCTATCGGAGTGGTAAAACCCATTGGGGTGTTTGTGAATACCTTTGGGAAATCGAATGTGGAACTTTCCGATGGAGACATAGCCAGAAAAATTGAATCTCTGTATGACCTGAGGCCTGCGGCCATCGAACAGCAACTTAAACTCAGGAATCCCATTTACACTGAAACTGCTTCTTACGGACATATGGGTCGCACGCCGCAAACCGTTACAAAAACTTTTCGCTCCCAGTACTGGGATGACCATGTAATTGAAGTGGAGCTGTTTACATGGGAGAAACTTGACTACGTCGATAAATTCAAAGATGCCTTTGGCATCGGTGAAAGTTGAAAGCCTTTCAACTAACTTTATACCTTATACCTTATACTTTATACATATTTCATGTTTTCTGGAATCGTAGAAGAGGCTGCCACGGTGGTCCGGTTGGAAAAGGAGCAGGAAAACCTGCACATCACCATGAAATGTTCATTCACGGATGAGCTGAAGATAGATCAGAGTATATCTCACAATGGAGTTTGCCTTACTGTGGTGGATATCTCTGGCGAAAATTATACGGTTACCGCCATTAAAGAGACCCTGATGAAATCGAACCTGGGACTCCTAAAACTGGGTGATAAGGTAAACCTGGAACGAAGTACCCGGCTCGATTCACGCCTGGATGGTCACATGGTACAGGGACATGTGGATCTGACTGCCACCTGTTCCGAGGTAAAGGAAGCAGAGGGAAGCTGGTACTATACATTTGTTTACGAACCCACCGGTGAGGAGCATATCACGGTGGAGAAAGGATCGGTATCTGTAAATGGCGTTAGCCTTACGGTGGTAAACTCTCAGGATCGCTCATTCCAGGTAGCCATTATCCCTTTCACCTATGAGATGACCAATTTTCACCAGTTTAAGGTGGGAACCGTGGTCAATATCGAATTTGATATCATAGGAAAATACATTGCCCGGATCCTGAAGGCTCAGCAGGGCAAATAAGATTCTATATATGTTTTATATTACTCCCCGACCGCCCGGAGGAGGCATTGGGATTACTATCTTTAATCCTCAAACTCAAATAAGATGCGAAACATCCTTATACTTGGGGCGGGACTCTCCTCAACCACCCTTATAAAATACCTTCTTGATCATTCGGAAAACCAATGGGTCGTCAGGGTGGGTGATATCAGACTGGAGAATGCACAGGAGAAAATTCGGAACTATCCCCACGGCGAGGCTTTTGCTTTCGACGTTCACAATGTAGACCAGCGCACTGAAGAGATCAGGTTGGCCCAGATTGTAATCAGCATGCTTCCCGCCCGAATGCACCATCTTGTGGCCGAAACCTGTGTGGAGGTGGGCAGGGATATGGTGACAGCCTCCTACCTCTCACCTGCCATCAAAGCCCTGGATGGAGCTGCAAAGGAAAAAGGTATTATTCTTATGAATGAATGTGGGGTGGATCCGGGACTTGACCATATGTCGGCCATGAAAATCATCAAGGAGATTGAAGAGATTGGCGGTAATTTGCTCGCTTTTGAGTCAAGTACAGGAGGATTGGTTGCTCCCGGATTTGAAAATAATCCCTGGCAGTATAAGTTCACCTGGAATCCAAGGAATGTAGTACTGGCAGGCAAAGAAGGAGCACGATTTCTGCACAATGGCAAATTCAAGTACATTCCTTACCACAAAGTATTTCGCCGCATAGAGACCATCCAGGTGCCCCAACTGGGGGCCTTTGAAGTTTATGGCAACAGGGATTCTCTCACTTACTTGGAGACCTACGGACTCTACAACCTGAAAACCATGTTCAGAGGAACCATTCGCAGGCCGGGGTACTGTGAAGCATGGGATATTTTCGTTCAGCTGGGAGCCACTGATGACAGCTATGTGATGGAGGACACCGAAAACATGACTTACAGGGAGTTTATCAACAGCTTTATGGCTTACGAAACCGAAATTCCTGTAGATGTAAAACTGGCCCGTTACCTGAATTTCGAGAAAGACTCGAAAATGATGAAGCGGTTAAGCTGGCTTGGTATTTTTGATAACACCCGCATCGGCGTTCACGGTTTAACTCCTGCCAAAATCCTGCAGAAGATCCTGGAAGAGAAGTGGCAGCTGGGCCCCGGGGACAAGGATATGATAGTCATGCAGCACCAATTCGACTTTATAAAAGACGGAGTAGAGAAGAAGAGATTTTCTACCCTTGTATATATTGGAGATGAGCTGGGCCACACAGCCATGTCGGTAACGGTTGGATTGCCACTGGCCATGGTGGCACGACGCATCCTTGAAGGTGCTTATAGCCAAAAGGGAGTTCAGTTACCCATTCAACCAGATATCTACAATCCGGTTCTGAAAGAGCTTGAAAACTATGGGATCCAGTTTGTAGAACAGGATGTGGAAATTTCCGGGAACAACCCGGAGCATGGGACACACAAACAAACCTGATGGGCCTGAACCTGGAAGAATTGCGTGACTTTCTCGATGAAAAGGTGGATCAATACAACAATCCCCAATTTATCGAGTCGGATCCCATTCAAATACCACACAGGTTTTCTGAAAAAGAGGATATGGAAATTGCCGGTTTTCTTACTGCCACCATTTCATGGGGAAATCGCACCTCCATCATAAAAAGCGCAGAAAGGATGATGGGTCTGTTGGGAGACTCCCCATACGACTTTATCATGAACCACAATGAGAGTCAACTTGAGAAAATTGATGGATCTGTCCATCGTACATTCAATTCAACCGACCTCCTCTTTTTTATCAAAGCTTTGCAGTTTCTCTACCAGAAGAGGAGTGGACTTGAAGGCATTTTCAATAGATACCAGACACCCCAATCGCTACAGCCGGCTATTCACCACCTAAAAACAGAATTCTTCTCAATCACACATCCACTTCGAACCTGCAAGCATCTGCCCGATCCTTTCAAAGGATCTGCAGCCAAAAGAATCAATATGTTCTTAAGGTGGATGGTTCGCAAAGACAAACGAGGCGTTGATTTCGGTATTTGGGATGAAATCTCACCCTCCGTTCTCTCTTGTCCTCTGGATCTGCATTCTGGAAATGTGGCTAGAAAGCTGGGGCTGATTGATCGCAGACAGAACGATTCAAAAACTGTATCCCAACTTGATGAAAAATTGCGGTTGCTTGATCCCAACGACCCGGTCAAATACGATTTTGCACTTTTTGGTCTGGGGATATTTGAAAGATTCTAACTTCTAATCATTGGCGATCAGGATTCAATTCGTCCATCTTTCATGGTAATGATCCGGTCGGCCATGCCTGCCAGTTCCCTGTCGTGTGTTACAATAATCAGGGTCTTTTGAAACTGGTCCCTCAGGGTAATAAATAGCTTATGCAGCTCCTGCTTATTTTCCGTATCAAGATTTCCGGAGGGCTCATCCGCCAGAATCACTTCGGGATCATTGATCAATGACCGAGCCACAGCAACACGCTGCTGCTCCCCTCCCGACAATTCTGAGGGCTTATGATCCAGCCGGTTCAGCAATCCGAGAAACTCTAGAAGCTCTCTGGCCTTATCTTCCACCTCTTTCCTGGGTCTGTTGGCAATAAAACCGGGTATGCAGACATTCTCCAGGGCATTGAATTCGGGTAAAAGCTGGTGAAACTGGAATACAAAACCTATATGCTGGTTCCTGAACTGGGCCACTTTGTTACTGGTCAGCTGATCGGTCCGGATCCCATTTATGGTTACCGTTCCCTGATCCTGCTTGCTGAGGGTGCCAATGATTTGAAGAAGTGTGGTCTTACCTGCACCTGAAGCCCCCACAATGGAAACCACCTCCCCTGCATTCACATCCAGTTGAATTCCTTTCAACACCTGAAGGTTCCCAAACGATTTGGTTATTTGCTCGGCCTGAATCATTCTTTATTAAAATATGAAGTAAATATACAACAGATAGATCATTATCATAAAGGACCCCTCCCACCGGGTAATGCGGGACCGTGAAGCTGGCAACATCAAGAGCAGTAGCAATAGAGAGATTCCAAGCATCCAGGGGATATCGAACCGGGAAATCTCTGCATTGACCTTTATGGGCCTAATGAGAGTTGTAACCCCAAGCACTGAAAGGATATTCATAATGTTGGAACCTATGATATTGCCCACTGAGATGTCAGTCTCCTTTTTTAAAGCGGCTATCACGCTTGTTGCCAATTCCGGTATACTTGTACCCACGGCTACCATAGTCACAGAAATCACCCTTTGTGATATGCCAAACTCTTCAGCGATAATTGCCACATTACTCACCAGTAAATCTGCTCCGAATGCAAGACCGGCGCAGGATATCAGGAATATGATCCCTGCCACCCACCACTTCATGGAGGCTTCCGTCTCCTTCCTCTCTTGGGTGTGATTCACTCGCCTGGCTTTGACAACTGAAAATGCAAGGTAACCAGCCAGCAACCCTATGAAAATGATTCCCTCCGTCCTTGTAAGCCATCCATTTAAGGTGAAAATATAGAGCAGAATGGATACAAACATCATCATGGGCCAGTCCTGCTTCACGGAAGTGGCAGGAACAGGGATGGGAAAGATCAGGGCAGTGATGGCCAATACCAGCAGGATATTGGAAATATTGCTTCCCACCACATTGCCTATGGCGATTTCGGAATATCCGGCAAGGGCAGCCTGGATGCTCACCAGCAGCTCGGGTGCAGAGGTTCCAAAAGCAACCACAGTTAACCCAATGATCATTCTTGGAATCCGAAGCAACTTGGAGATAACCACACTGCTATCCACCAGGTACTTTCCGCTGATAAACAACAGAAGCAGTCCGGCAAGCAATAAGAGGTAAATGTTTACCATGGGTAATTGGACTGGAGCTAGTTAACGTCCAGGTTTTTCTTCACACCCTTCACAATCTCATTTGCATCTTTAGTGAGATTCTTCTTAATCACATTGGCATCTTTGGTAAGATTGTTCTTGATATCTTTGAAGTCTTCCATGACTTCAGGGGTGCTTTCTTCAAACTCCCTTTTGATATCATCGGTAGCTCGTTTAAACTCCTTCATTCCTTTACCAAAAGTTCTGGCCATCTTGGGAATCTCCTTGGAACCAAACAATAACAATACGATCAATAAAGCAAATATAATTTCCTGCCCGCTGATAAATAATAAAATCCCAAACATCCTTGCTTTGATTTACGCAAAGATAACAATTCGCTCAACAATCCTCCATAATAACAAAAAGACACCTCATTAAGCATCCCTCCAAACAATGGGAAGGGCCACTATGGAAATTAATCCGAATGGCCCTGGACGTAATTGGAAAAAATGTATTGCCCCTGATGAGGGTGCTCCTAATGGGTCATCATCTGCAGCATGTAGTTCCCCTCTGCGAAAGTAGCTTTAACCTCATAGTTCCATGTACCAATGTATTTACTCTCTTCCCCTTCTTTCAGGGTGAGCGACTGGCTATAAGTAATCTCAGCTGCCGAATTGATGGTGAGGTTTTTAAACTCCTTCCCATTGGGGTATTTCACTATAATCTGAATCTCACCAGATTTCACCTTTCCATTGATCATAATCCTGAAATTATGGGTTTCCTCACTCACCTCAAACCCCCCTTTTGAGCTGCTCGAGTTCCCATCAAAACTATTTCTGAGCGTAAGTTGTGACTGATTGCTCTGGCTCACCAAGGGTACATAATAGGGCTCATCTCCATAAACTCCAACAGTCCGATAAGAGCGGGCGCTGGAAGAGGAGCGGGACCTGGAAGAGGACCGTGCTGCTCTTTCGGCAGAGCGGGCCTGATCTGCATAAATAATCTCCATCTGTTTCATCTTCTGCTCCTGCTGCTCGAGCATCTCTTTCTTTGCCTTCATCTCTGCCTCCATGGCAGCCTGCTGCTCTGCCTTTTCGTCCTCCTCCTTGCTTTGAGCCATCAACATGGTTCCGGATAACAGGAGCATAAAGATGAAGGTCAGAGATTTGAGTAAATTATTATTTTTCATGACTATATGTTTTTTAATATTTATGGCATCTGTTACAAAAATAGGTCCTAAGGCCGTGCATATTGGTTAATGGAGTGTTAATGACTGGTTAACGGAGGCATAAAGGTATTATCTTAGCTTCTGAACAGACTAAATGAAGAGCCGTTTTCTTATAGGATTATCTGCCATTGCACTACTGGTACTTATCGCAGTACAGTATATTTTTATTACGGATACATACCGTACCAAGCAGGAGCAGTTTGACTCAAGGTTTGGGAACCTGGCGAGAGAAGGAATGAAAAAATTCAACAGTCAGGATTTCAATTTTAATTTCGACTCGGTTCTTTTCATTCTGGATAACCTGGCCGTAGAATACCAGTTTTCCACATCTGACTTATTGAGCTCCACCCCAGGAGAGGCATTTTACAGGATTTTGGATCAATACAGGGAACCCGAGGTATTTATCAGTAATTATATTCACATGGCTGGTGAAGATCCTGACTTTACATTCCATTATAAGTTGAACGAATTATTCCTGCTGGACCTGGGGTATGAGCAAAAGGTCTATCCCGACTCAATGATCTTATCCTTGGCTCCCAAGGGAGCTCTACAGGCAGGATCTTTTACCAATGAGCGCAACTTCTTTAGAATTTCTTATGAGGTTTACATCAACTTCACCAATCGCTCCCAGTTGATCCTTAAAGAAATGAGAATGATTTTGATCCTGGACTTGCTCACCCTGGCGCTGGTCTTTATTGTATTCTATATGACCCTCCGAAATATGTTGAAGCAGAAACGCCTGTCGGAGATGAAAACCGATTTTATTAACAACATGACCCATGAATTGAAAACCCCATTGTCGACTATTTCTGTGGCATCCAGTTCGCTGGGAAACCGTACCATCATGCAGCAGCAGGATAAGGTGGAGGAATTGTCGGGACTGATCAAACGACAGAACAGGCACCTGTCAGAACTCATTGACCGGATTCTGGACATCAACATCTGGGAGAAGGACCAGGTGAAGCTGAAACCCGAACATGTACCTGTTGAGCTTTGGATCCGTGAGGTGGTGAATGCGTTTCTCCTTAAAACAGATAAAGAATCACCCGAAATCCGCCTGAATGTGAATGTGAATCTTGAAACCCAATTGCTGGATGAGGTGCATATGTCCACGGTGGTCAATAACCTGCTCACCAATGCAAAAAAATATGGAAACAATCCCTGTATCATCGAGGTGGAGGTTTATGACCTCGATGAAGATCTGATCCTGGAGGTGAAGGACAATGGGCCAGGGATCAGGAGGGAAGATTTGAAGCATCTTTTTGAGAAATTCTTCAGGGGTGAGGAATCCAAAGAACGTGTGATCAAAGGATTGGGGCTGGGGCTCTATTATGTGAAACAGATTGTGGAGGCCCATGGGGGTAGCATCACAGTTCAAAGCGTCCTGAAAAAAGGGGCGAAGTTTACAATTAAAATTCCTATAGAAAATGGACTTACTGTTGGTTGAAGACGATATAGATTTACAAAAAGTGCTTGCTCAATACCTGGAGCTATCCGGCTTTAATGTTAATACTGCCAATCATGGCAAACATGGTCTGAAGATTTTCAAAGAGCGTCATATCGATCTGTGCATCCTGGATGTGATGATGCCGGTTATGGATGGGTTCACGCTAGCAGGTGAAATCCGAAAACTTGATTCCTCTATGCCTGTTGTATTCCTCACGGCGAAAAATCAGAAAGAGGACCGCCTGAAAGGTTTAAAGATCGGGGCCGATGACTATATCACTAAACCCTTTGAAGCAGAAGAGCTGGTACTAAGGCTGCATAACATTCTAAAAAGGGTAGGTAAGGAAAACCTTGAGTCTGTCCACATAGGTTGCCTCCATATCAAGTATGACGAACTTATGATTGAAGATGGGAAAAACAGTTTTAATCTTACCCCGAGAGAATCTGAATTGATCAGATACCTGGTTGAGCATCAAAACTCGGTGGTAAAACGGGAGCAAATACTTGAGGAGCTCTGGGGGCAAAACGACTACTTCCTGGGTCGCTCTATGGACGTATTCATCTCCCGGTTGCGAAAGTATCTTCAGGCCGAACCTTCTGTTTCCCTGGAAACAAAAAGGGGCGTGGGCTTTATCTTAAAGGTAAGTGCCCACACCCCATTATAGTTCTATCCGGATTCCTCCCTATTTCCTTACAGTTCCCTTCAATACACGGATGGTTTCATCTTTCTTGATGGTATCATATACCACCGGGGTAGCGATAAACAGCGATGAATAGGTACCCACCACAACCCCCAGTAACAGAGCGAAAGTAAAGCCCCTGATCACATCACCACCGAAAACAAAGATGGCTAGTAAGACAAAGAAGGTACTCAATGAAGTACTAAACGTACGACTCAATGTACTGTTAAGAGCGGAATTGAAAATCTGCTTGCGTTCCCGCTTTTTCTGTAGTCCCACAAATTCCCTGATCCTGTCAAACACCACCACCGTATCGTTGATGGAGTAACCCACCACCGTAAGAATGGCAGCAATAAAAGACTGGTCAAGCTCCAGAGAAAAGGGCATGACCCCATGCAGTAGCGAAAATAGCCCGATCACAATCAGCACATCATGTACCAGTGCTGTAAGGGCTCCCAGACCAAATTGCCAGTTGCGGAACCTGGCCAGGATGTAAAGGAATATGATAATCAGGGAAGCAAAGATCACAATCACTGCGGTCCGTTTAATATCATCGGCAATGGTGGGACCAACTTTATGAGAGCTGATGATATATTCCTGTCCATTCAGGAAATCGTTCAGTGTTACATCATCATCCAGGTAGGATTGCAGGCCTGTAAACATTTGTGCCTTGATAAGGGAGTCAACTTCAGGACGATCATCATCGATCAGATAACTGGTGGCAACTCTAACGGTGCTCTTGTTACCGAAAGTGATGACCGTGGGCGCCTCTCCGAAGGCATTCTCCAGGCTAGTCTTTATCTCTTCGGTCTCTACCTCATGGTTAAAGGCAATCACATAGTTTCGTCCACCCGAGAAATCAACACCAAGGTCCAGTCCCTTTGTAACCATTGAACCAATTCCACCCAGAATAAGCAAACCGGATATCACATAGAATACTTTTCTTTTGCCCAGAAAATCAATTTTGGTATTCTGAAAGAGGTTCCTGCTTACCTTGGTGTCAAAGGTAATACCCTTGCCTTTGGTAAGCATGCGCTCATAAATCAGCCTGGTAAGGATAATCGCACTAAAGAGAGACGTAAGGATACCGATAACCAGTGTTGTTGCAAAACCTTTGATAGGACCGGTTCCGAAAAAGAATAAAATCAAACCCGTAAGAAAGGTTGTAATCTGCGCATCGAAGATAGCAGAATAGGCATTTCTGTAACCATCTTTGATGGCCGTCTTCAGGTTCTTACCTGCTTTTAATTCTTCACGGATTCGCTCATATATAAGTACGTTGGCATCCACCGACATACCAATGGTAAGCACTATACCTGCAATACCGGGCAGGGTAAGTACGGCCTGAAGTGAAGCAAGCACCCCAAACAGGAAAAACATGTTTGCAATCAGAGCAATGTCGGCCACCATACCAGCCCTTCTGCTATAGTAGAAGATCATATAGGCAAGTACCACCACAAAGGCGATCAGAAATGAGTTCATTCCGTCTTTAACAGACTTGGCTCCCAGTGAGGGTCCAATTACTTCGCTGGATTCGATGCGGGCACGGGCAGGCATCTTACCCGACTTCAGAATATTGGCCAGGTCATCTGCATCAGCCTGAGAGAATTGGCCCGAGATAGATGAACTACCCCCTTTAATCTCTTCCGACACATTGGGAGCGGAGTAGATAAGGCCATCAAGCACAATAGCAATGGATTGATTTACATTTTCCCTGGTTACATTGGCCCATTTCTTTGCTCCTTCCGAATTCATGTTCATGCTCACATTGAATTCGCCGGTATAAGGATCTGTTCCAACCCTGGCATCGGTAACATATTTGCCCTCCATTACTGGCTGGTTGTTCCTTGTAGCTTTCAGGGAGTGAAGCCGAACAAATTTTACATTATCGCCTTCCGATTGGAAATGCCATGCAAATATAAGGTCCGATGGGAAGAGTTGCCTGATCTGAGGAATTGCCAGGTACTCATTTACCTTGGCTGTATCTTTAAGAAGTACAGCACCAACAGTTGATCCTGGAATAAAGTTTCGTTGCTGGTCCAGGTAAGGCTGGAGTACTACCAATAAAGGATTTTCGCGATAGAATTGAGCCTCCTGGTCACCCATGGAAGTAGAGTCCAGGTCTGACAGCAGGTCCAATCCGGAAGTGTCGAGCAGAAGCTCATCTTCAGAAAGATCCAGAATTGATTCTTCAGAGGTCTGTTCAGCAGTATCTACAGAAGTTTCCGTATCGGATTCTGTCGCTCCGGCCAGGTCATCAACTGCCAGGATATCGGCCAGTGTCCTGTTGGCCTGATCCAGGTAATTCCAAACTTCAGAAGCCTGGTAAGTGGTCCAGAACTCCAGGTTTGCAGTCCCTGTCAATAACTTGGCTACCCTTTCTGGTTCCTTTACACCGGGTAACTCTACAAGGATTCTACCCTGGCGCTCCAGTTTCTGAATGTTTAATTGAACCACACCAAAACGGTCAATCCTGTTTCGCAGAACATTGTATGAATTAT
>JAOZUK010000733.1 GCA_029938715.1 Bacteroidales bacterium
TTAAGAGTTATGATTTGCTCAATGATGAATACAAATCCGTTATAGATTACTATGAACAGGCAGCTAAACTAGGGAGCAAAGTCGATCATACTATCTATACAGAACGTCAGGCTGGAATACTTTTTCTTCTGCATTTACAAAATGTAGGAGCACAATCTATTACAGACGTAACGGAAAGGCATGTTCTTGACTTTTTTTATAATGGCGAGAAGATCATCAGAAGCAAAGCGTATAAAGACAAGATTACTCCGGTCTTGAAGGCCACAATCCCGTTATATGGTGAGCCTGTCAAGAAGCTTCTATCATTATTTCCTTCTATCCCTAAGAGTTATTGGAACTACCCATATCTAACTCATTTAGAGTCAGATAAGTTCCGGATTTGGCTAGAGGAAGAGAACTCGCAACTAACATTACTGGATAAAGCTATTGCTGTCATTGCTTACTATACCGGGCTTCGTGGAACTGATATTTTATCTCTGACACCAGAAAATATAGACTGGGAGAATGAAACGATTCACTTAGACCAATCTAAAACCGGCATTGAACTGACATTACCAATGAACGCAATAGTTGGCAATGCAATCTGGGATTATCTTATTTATGAACGCCCTAAGTCAAAGGAAACAACCATTTTTGTTAATGGGTTCAGGCCATATAATAAAATCTCTGCCACATGGGATCATCTCAAGAATGTATTTAACGAAGCCGGAGTGCGTAAGGATGGTGGCAGAACAGGTGTTCGTATTTTTCGTCACCATCTAGCCACAGCACTACTTGAGAACCAGGTTTCACCACCAGTTATCAGTTCCATATTGGGACATACATCCCCGGAATCCATAAATCCTTATGTAGATGCTGACCTTGAGCATTTACGAGAATGCAGCCTTAGCATAGAAGATTATCCAGTTACACAAAAGGTGTTTGAATTATGAAAAGGCCGTTTCGTTCATGTCTGGCTAAACAATTTGAAGAATTTGTTTACAGTAAAAGAGCCTCCCAAAGATGGTGTCAATCATACGAGGAGAACCTCCATTACTTTGATAATTACTGTGCAGATTTGTTTCCAAATGCATCAGTCTTAACGGAGAAGATGCTTGAGTGGTGCAATGAGCGTCCGACTGAAAATGGGAACTCGTGCAGATATCGTATTACAGTAATATCAAATTTTGTGAAATATGCGCAGGAGAAAGGGTGGACAGAAATAGCCGCTCCCAAGGTACCTTCTACAAAGCCATGTACGTATGTACCTCATGCTTTTACGAAAGATGAGTTAACCAGATTCTTTCAGATTTGTGACAGAAATGTCATGGATTCCTTTAACAATCAGGATTCCATCTTTAATAGACTAAACAAGTTAGAACTACCTGTATATTTTCGCCTTCTGCTGAGTACAGGCATGAGAACCAATGAAGCCAGATGGTTAAAACG
>JAOZUK010000265.1 GCA_029938715.1 Bacteroidales bacterium
TTGAATGGATCCTGGATCAGGCTTTAAGGAAATCAGGAAGATGGAAATCAGGAAAACCTACTTGAAGAGATCTTCATCTCTTATCAACATTAAAATGGCTGAGTGGGGAATGATCACATATTTCTCTTTGTTGAACTCAATCTCAAATCCGCTATTGTGAAGATAGATCGCTTCATCCCCTTCCTTGGGCTGCAATGGTACATATTTGACCTCATCGCCATGGCTCTTCCAGGGCTCCTCACTATCCTGAATGGCTGGAATCGGGTACCCGGGACCAACCCGTAGTACATAACCGCTATGGATCTTCTCTTTTTCCTGAACACCGGGAGGAAGGTACAGACCTGATTTTGTCCGATCCATCTGGTTTTTAGGTTTTATCAATACCCTATCCCCCACTACAATAAATTTACTAAGGTCTTTTTCGTCTATCTGCAATGTCATATATCCTTGTTTTAATCTCTTAAAAATCGAGATTCTCCTTTAGAACCTGCATTCCATTGCGGCTTACAGGAACCTTGTTCCCATCCTTTAATATCAATATAAAGTTACTCTTTTCATAGGGTTCAATTCGCTCAATATGGGAAATATTTGCAATATAGGAACGATGTACCCTTACAAACTGCTGGGAATCCAGATGCTTCTCAAAATACTTCATTGTTTGCTGCTTCAGGTATCTGCCTTCGTTTGTATAGATCATGACATAATCGTCCTGAGCTTCCAGGTAATTTATATCACCAGTTGATATAACATGTATCTTTCCCGATTTCTTTATTACTACACGGTGTAATTTCTCTTCACTTTCAGCCAGGTGTTGCCTGATTCTCTCAATTCCTGTTCTATCGTTTCCTGTATCTTTCTGTGATTCAATCCTGGATTCAATCCTGGATTCAAGCTTTCCAATAGCTTCTTGAAACCTATCCCTGGAGAAAGGTTTCAAAAGATAGTCCACAGCATTCTGTTCAAAAGCCTGTATGGCATACTGATCGTAAGCAGTAGTGAATACTACTTCCGGTTGGTGTTCCAGTACTTCCAACATCTCAAAACCGGTTAACTTGGGCATCTGAACATCCAGAAATATGGCATCAGGCTTTAGCTCATTGATAGCCTTAAGGCCATCGAATCCATTATCGTATTCGCCAAGCAGATTGATATTTGTATTTCCTTCCAGGTATGCCCGAATCAGGTCCCTGGCAGGCTTCTCATCCTCAACAATTATAATTGAAATAGCTTTCATCGCTTTGAATATATACGTGGAAACAATATAGTTACCTTAAACACGCCTTCCGTACCCATCCACTGAACCGATCCCTTCTCCTGATAGGCCAGCTCAATTCTTTGACGCACATTCTGCAATCCCACGCCTGTTCCTTTCCTTGTCGGGATGGCTGGATCGTAATCATTTGCAACAACCGTTTTCATAAACTCATTTTCCGGGGTGCAATCAAAACGTATAGTTATGGGATCCACACTCTCGTATACACCATGTCGTATGGCATTTTCAAATAAGGGTTGAAAAATCATAGTCGGTACCGGAAAGTCTTCGCATTCACCACTGATATTGAAAATATACTGAATTTTCTCGCCAAACCTTTTCTTTTCAATGGCCAGGTAATCCTTCATCCTGCCAAGCTCTTCTTTCAAGGGAACATACTCATTTTCCCTGTGTTTGAGGGAGTATCGCAGAAAGTCAGAAAGACGTATGATCATTTCCCTTGCCTCATCGGGATTTGACATGGTCAAAGACGCGATCGAGTTCAACGAATTGAAGAGAAAATGAGGATTTATCTGGGATTTAAGCATGCTGAGTTCCGTCTCCCTTACCAGCACTTTCAAGCGTTCCTGTTGCTGGGTTCGCTCCATAAGCTTCTGATTGTTTGATACCAGATAATATATAAGGACAAGCACCAGGTATACCAATCCTCCCAATCCTGCCCTCCAAGGCAGAGATTTATTCAGGAATTTAACATAAGCCTCCTGGTCGGCGAATATCCCATTCAGTATTCCTACCGTTACCAACACCCAAACAAAAAGGACCAGAAGACCGGCTACCACATGCGCCAGAATGGAGTAAAATGGAGAGTTTCTTTGAAAAGGGATATAACGGGTTGGGTACCAGGCCAGTAAACCCATGAATCCAAACAGCAGGCTTGAAAAAAGCGCATCAGAAACCACAACCGGCCAGGGGAAACTCAGGATATACCAGTACAAAAATCCCTGAAGAGCCGATACAAGCAGCCAAACGAAGGAATAGATCAGTACCGACCTCCTGTTACCGGTTATTGGATGGCTCATGGAAACTGGTTAATGGGTTAGTGGTAATTCACAATTTCACCACCGCCAAATATGGAGGATCCGGTGATGACCAGGCTACGGTCTGTATCTGAAACTACAATCGACCTGACCCGTTTATCGGAGAATCCTCCAAATACAGAAGTGACTTCCACTTTCACATCCCACGCTTCAGGAATAATAAGTTTTGTGCCTCCAAATATCAGGGTAAGTTCCAGGTAGTGTCTCCCGGGTGCAAGTTTTGCACGTGAAAAGTCCATTTTAGAACCTCCGAAAATATGGGTGATCTTACCCCCTTCAAACTGTTGAGATGAAATGATCCTGTCTCCTCCTCCAAAAACGGTCACATCATCGAGCCAGTCCTCACCTGTTGCTCTATTTTTATGCCCGCCAAAATAGGTAGATCCCGCTCCAT
The DNA here is from genome assembly GCA_029938715.1 of Bacteroidales bacterium. Classification (GTDB taxonomy): domain Bacteria; phylum Bacteroidota; class Bacteroidia; order Bacteroidales. The sequence continues at coordinate 2,705 of JAOZUK010000265.1, forward strand.
GTCTTCTGCTTCCAAAGATGACCACCAATCCCATAATGATCAGCATAGCCGGCCAAAACAAGCCACGCCAGTAGTCTGGAACATCAATTACCCTGGGTAAGAGGAAAAATGATCCGATCACAATCAGGACCACACCGGTTCCCTTGTTTTCCTTATTCGAAATAAAAATTAATCCCAGAAAAATTAACAGGGCCTGCCAGGTAAACAGAAAATCCCGCATTCGCCAGGGAACAATATCTGCCAGGTCTGCAATAAGGAACAATCCTAAAAACATCAACACAATCCCCAGCAGCAGGTGGGCTCTTCCGGATCTTTTATATTCTCTTGGTTCTCTTTCCATAATTTAAGTAGTTATTTAATCCAAAAGTAATATCCTTCGAAACAGCAATGAATCGAAAATCGGTAAATGGTAGGATTTTATCGGTAAATCAACTGAAGAGGTCTTGTTGCGAAGGTCAAAATCTATTCATCCAGCTATACTTGCGCGTCAGCTTTCCAATTTTGACAACAAAGGTAAACTCATGGGTCCCATAGCTATGCTTGGTAAGGCTATTCATTCCAATATCATATGCATATCCAAAAATAAACCTGTCCACACTTACCCCGGCCATTATCACCAGCGCTTGTCCGGTCCGATAGGTGAGTCCGGCCCAATAACTTTGCTGGTAATAATACTTGCCACTGAATTCAGCCTGGTACCTACCACTCTCTGAGTATTTAAACAGTGCCGAAGGAGTAAGGATTACATCCCGGCTGACACGGAAATCATATCCACCCATGAGATAGTACTGACGTTCCATAACAAACTTATCATAGCCTGCATCCCCAAACTTAAGCACAGATTCGAACATCTGATCGACTGAGAAACCTGCCCAGAGCTCCCTGGTTGTAAAATAGACACCTGCATCGGCATCTGGAATAAATACCGATTTATGGGCACCCAACCATAGATCATCTCCGTCAACCTCGAGTTTAACCTTGTCCTCATTGAGTTTATACTGATATCCAACCAATGAAAGCCCAAAAGAAAGTTGCGATTCATTTAACTTGATGTGGTAAGCATAGGTTCCTTTAATACCCAGTCTTTCAACTGCACCATTTCGATGTGAAAAAATATACCCTCCCACTCCCACATTTCCAGATTTGGAATTACCGGTGCTCCGCCTCCTTACGGATGAAGATCTGGAAATATGGTTGCGCTTCATAATCCTTGACTGAAAGCTTAGTGCATAGGTGGCTGGACCTCCTGCAAAACCAAGCCACTGCTCTCGCGCTGTAAGATTCAGTGCAGAATACCCTTCAGATCCCGCCACTGCAGGATTCAACAGAAATCCATTCAGCATATATTGACTGTAAAACGGAGCCTGCTGAGCCGAACTAATCATGCTCCAGCCTAATAATAACAGTATTATAAACGGTAGTTTTTTCATCTCCTATCTTATTACTGTCACAAAACCAATTATTCTTTCATCATCCACATCATTCAAATAGATCACATAATGATATGAATCTACTGGTAGCATTCGTCCCTCCATGGTTCGTCCATCCCATCCAACGGGATAGCCCGGTTCAGATTTCCAAACAAATGTTCCCCATTGATCATAGATCTCAACCACAGCCTGACTGTATCCATCCAATTTTTCGATGTTCCAGCTATCATTTACTCCATCGCCATTGGCAGTAATAGCATTAGGAATATCCCTGAAATAGAATTGGACATTGCATGACCCAATCAATATGGTATCACTGTTAGTACATGCATTTTCATCATCAACAACAACCCAAATTTCCTGTTCTCCCTGATAGACTGTGATCTGCTGAGTAATATCTCCTGTAGACCAGGAATAGATAATTCCGTCGAATCCTGCATCAAGTATGAGCGATTCGGCTCCACACAATGTGGTATCATTGCCCAGGTCAACCTCCGGAAGTGGCTCCACTGTTAGGTATATGCTATCACTTAATGCACATCCATAAGAGTCGGTCACTTCAACAGCTATCCAACCCTCCTGATCTGTACTATAAGAAGGCCCTGTACTTCCGTCATGCCAGAGATAGGAAGTATAATCACCTTCCGGGGTTATTTCAAATACATCACCCTCACAGATATAGGTGTCATCACCCAGAATGACCGGGGGAATGGGATATTTATCTACTGCAAGACTGCTTGTATTGGTACACCCAGATCCGGATGTTAGGGTTACGTTCAAGATACCCTGATCGGCTCCGGTCCAGAAGACCGTAACAGATGATTCGGTAGCCGATCCTACAATAGTTCCATTTGTAACTGACCACTGGAAGGTATGACTACCTGGATCCGTAACTGTATAGGTCTCCTCTGTCAGA
>JAOZUK010000734.1 GCA_029938715.1 Bacteroidales bacterium
CTGTATTTCTGGAGGTATTGATACTAATATAGCATAGGGTAAAATAGTCGATACCATTTCGCCTGATATCTTTGTCTTTGATATCACTGCCCATCAGCAAGAACTCATCCAGTCCATGACCAGGCAGCTCATAAGAGGACAAGACAAATTTGAGCAAACAGGCAGTCTGGGACTTTACTCCCTGTTTTTTCCCCTGCTCCATCAATTGCCTTCTAAGGTTTGAAAAGACAGGAAACTCGATAATCGTGTACTCCAGGGCATCAGGTTCATGGAACAAAATATTAGGAAGACAGAAATCAGCAACAGCCAATTGGCAGAAACAGTAGGCATGTCGGTGAATGCATATGCCCACCTGTTCAAAGAATAGTATCTTTGGAAACTAAATACTACTGTTAATCCCTGATGATGAAAACACTACTTGGAATCCTATATCTTGCTTTGTTTTGCATGGGTACTATGGCTCAAAACCCTGTGACATCCAACCAGACCCTGAAACAAAACCTGATGGCTTCAGGTGAATTATTTAGTTGGTCTGCGGACCATAGCAAAGTCAATGGATCCCCTTATCTTACTGAAGAATTCCTCTCGGGCATGATTCATTGGAACCGCATGTGGAACGAAGGAATCGATCTCAGATACAACATCTACCAGGGTAATTTTGAAGTCAAACTCGAGAACGGGATCATCGTGCTTGATCCCATCAAAAGCAACATAGATACTCTAAAATACAAGGAAGAGGTATTTGTGAAAAAGTATCTTAAAGTGGGTAAAGACTTGCGAGTGGTATACTTGTCATTGTTGGGACAGCAGAATGGCTATGCACTATATAAACAATATAGAATCATATTAACCGAAGCCATCACCGACACCGATCTTTACCACAAAGCCAAACCTGCTGAATACAAAACGCAAAAACCTGTATACTATGTCTTCAGGGGCAATGAGCATTGGACAGTAAAAGGAAGCAAGACCCTGGCAGAGATTTTCCAAATCGATGCCAAAGTGGTCAAGAGCTACCTGAAGGACAACAAGTACAATCTTTCCCGTGAGGAGCACCTGCTGGAGGCAGTGCTATATTTCTCCAGTTCTTTTATTCCGTCATAACCACCCATTCAGGATGGCTGAAATAAGAGAAATATCCTTCCTTTTTCAACTGTCAGCTTTGAAGCGCCATTAACAATCGATGAAAATACAAACCACTTTTGAAAATAGTGGAAAAACCCATTTTCAGTTCTTCCATTTGAATTTCCATACCCAATCACATTTTTTACATAGTTTCTCGACTTTTAGTCGATTATCTATACACTATTTGCTATTATTACCAGATCAAATAATGAGTGTATGGAAATTCTTGAACAATACGGGAATATACCCATTGATTATTCCACCATTCTACATCATTTTGGAAATCTCAAATCTCCAA
>JAOZUK010000266.1 GCA_029938715.1 Bacteroidales bacterium
CCAAGCAGGTCGGCCGGCAGCAGGTCGGGTGTGAACTGTATTCTGCTGAAATTGGCATCGATGGTTTGGGACAGGGTATTAATGGCCAACGTTTTGGCTAGTCCGGGCACCCCCTCCAGCAGAATATGTCCGTCTGAAAGAAGACCGATCAGAAGTCGCTCAACCAGGCCTTTTTGACCTATGATCACCTTCCGTATCTCCAGTGTGATGAGATCCACAAACTCACTCTCCTTCTTAATCCTCTCGTTGAGCTCTTTGATGTTAACGTCCTGACTCATATATGGATTCTTTTTGGTTAATAATAATCTCTTTATACATTTAACTCCTTACGAAGGACAAAAATAGCTGTGAAAAAGAGCATTCGGAATAGAGTGGGGGTTAAAAAATGTTAAGAAATAGGTATTTTTAGGCAATTATGATGGTTTTATGAGCAGGTACTTTATGCATATGGCCTATGATGGTTCGGACTATTGTGGTTGGCAGATCCAACCCAAAGAGAAAACCGTACAGCAGGTGATGGAAAAAGCACTGTCCCTACTTTTAAGAGAGGAGGTATCGGTCACAGGGGCAGGCCGCACCGATACCGGGGTGCATGCCTCCTATTTTATTGCCCATTTTGACCTGGAACATGCAGATCCCAATTCACCGCCTGATCCAATCTCAAACCAGTTTCTTTTCAAATTGAACCGATACCTGCCTCCCGATATTGTGGTCTATAAGATCTGGCAGGTTCCAATGGAGATGCACGCCAGATTTTCGGCCATTTCACGCACCTATCACTACCATATCTCTACCCTTAAGCCGCTCTATAACCGGAATTATTCACTCCACATATATGGGGAACTGGATCTTGAGGAGATCAACCGTTGCTGTGAAGTGATCAGGTCGACCAGCGATTTTACAAGTTTCAGCAAATTGCATACTGATGTAAAAACCAATAATTGTCGGATTATGGATGTGCATTGGAAAGAAGAAGAGCAGGGATATCTATTTGACATCAAAGCCGATCGTTTTTTGAGAAACATGGTTCGATCGCTTGTGGGCACCCTGCTGAATGTGGGTCAGGGAAAAATGGATTGTGAAGGATTTAAGAAAATTATTGAGGCAAAGGACCGGGGAAAAGCGGGCCAGTCTGCCCCCTCAAAGGGTTTGTTCCTGGTTCATGTGGAATACGAAGGCTTCTAATCCCATGCCAAACGGGCCCTGATAATCTCCTGATCATCCCCTTCTCTTCTGGCCAGAAAAAGCAAGCTGTTACCCGATTCAGACATTTCAGGTGCTGTACCCATTATGGTAATGGTGTCTCCCAGTAATGCTTCATGCAGGAAATTAATCTCCAGTTCCCGAATCTCATTATGGAAGGAGCGGTCAGCCATAAGAGCATCGATGCACCACTCCATATACTTCACATTATTCACATGACCCACAATATCGAGATCGGAGAACTGTACCTTCCTGCGGGCTAACTCTTCCATCTGTTCGGGAGCAGGAATTTTCTCCAGCTTCTCCTTAAAAACAGAATCAGTTCCCAAGTTTTGACTAAGCACTCCGGTACCTGGTCGCACCGGCCTCCTGGTTTCGCTATCCAGGATAAGCCATGCACTGCTGGCCACACCCAACGCTTTGCCATCCATGCTTTTTACCCTGAAATCTCTCAGGCCAAATAACCGGTCCATCCCTTTATGCCAGGTCTCGACACTTACCTTATCGTCCCAAACCGGATAGTGGTTGATGCGGATCCTCATCCTGGAAAGTACCCACATGGTTTTTCTTTGATTCATATCATCATAGCCAAAACCAAGTTGACTGGCATGATGATAGGCCATTTCCTGGAAATAATTGGCCATGGTGGTCAATCTGGCCTGCCCCTTTGGGTTGAGGTCATAAGAGGAAACTGTAAACTCTCTGGAAAATGAATTTTTCATACTATTTGTTCCATATCTCCCAGGAACCTTCAGCCTGGAAGACAAGCATGTCATAACCATTTACAACCTTTGCACCCTGCTCCTTTCCCAAAGCCAGGAACCTGGTCTCAGCGGGATTGTACACCAGGTCAAATAAGAGATGATTGGAGGTAATTGCTGTGTAAGGAATATCTGGAAAAGTATCCGTTTGGGGATGCATTCCTAAGGGGGTTGTATTGATAATCAGGGGTGCATCCATGATCAAATCGGCTTTTAGGTCTCCATAGGTAATAAGACCCTCTCCCTGATTCCGACTTACCACCTGGAACTTGATTCCAAGCTCTTCCAGAACAAACATTACTGCTTTCGAAGAACCACCCGTTCCCAGAACAAGTGCAGACCTGTGATGATCCTGCAAATGCTCCTTAAGTGAGTGCCTAAATCCAATCAAATCGGTATTATGACCCACAAGTGCCACCCGACCATCCTTCCTGCAAATCCTGATGGTATTTACAGCCCGTATCTGTCGAGCCGTTTCACTTAGCACATCCAGATAGGGAATCACCTGCTCTTTGAAGGGCACAGTAACATTTAAACCCTCAAGGTCACTCTCATGTTCTATGAGTGAGCTAAACCGGGATAAATCTTCAATGGGAAAGTTCTCATATACAGCATCAATTCCCTTCTTCTCAAACTTCTTCCGGAAGTAAGGAACCGAAAAACTATGTCCCAGTGGAAATCCGATAAGTCCGTATTTTTTCATGGTATTGGGTTACAGGTTTGGGTTACATATGGCTTTGCCATGTTACAGAAAGGGTTTGTAGGTTAGGGTTACATATGGCTTCGTCATGTTACAAAATAGTAAATGGTGAATAGTGGCTAGTTGGTTTCATTATCTGGTTTTTTGGCCAGCACCAGTTCGATCAAAAGGATAAGTGCCACTCCTGCGGCTGCCATTAAGAGGGCCATCCAAAACCGGTCATCGGAGCTGGACAGCGAAGGCAGTATATTCTTCTCCACCAGAGGTTTAGCCTCTCCATCGACTATAATGGTTTTAAGTGTCTCTTTCCACGGCCAAATTTTATTAAGCGATCCGATCATAAATCCAACAAGTATGGCAATGGTTACATCGTGATATTTCTTCAATAACCAGGAGAGCAGGTTGGCAAATAAGATAATGCCCAACACTGCCCCTGAACCCAATACGAGAAGGTCAAGAATAATCCGTTCATTTACCGCATGAAGTGCAAATTCATATTTCCCCAGTAATAGAAGAATAAAACTTCCAGAGATTCCGGGAAGAATCATGGCGCAACTGGCAAAAGCACCAGATAACATGACAAACCAACCCGAGTCGGTTGTGGTCGTAGGGGTAACACTGGTAATATAGAACGCAATTCCAATCCCACCTACCAGTGCTACAATTTTAGGATATTCCCATCTGGTGATTTTCCTGGATACCACATAGGAGGATGCCACTATAAGTCCAAAAAAGAATGCCCATATCAGTACGGGCTGGTGTTCAAGCAGATACTCCAGTGCTTTTGCCAGAGAAAGCACAGAGATAAAAATACCTGCGAAAACAGCCAGCAGGAAATTTCCGTTAATATGCATCCAGAAAGACTTCCATTTTCCAGTAAAAAAGAGCTTAACAGCTTCAAAATTGATGCTTTTTATGGAGTTTATAAGCTCTTCATAAATACCGGTAATAAATGCTATTGTACCTCCAGAAACACCAGGAACCACATCGGCCGCTCCCATTCCCATCCCTCTGAGAGTCAGGAATAAATATTTGTTAATCTTATTCTTCAAAACCTATAGTTTTCTGAATTGGAACTCCTCTGGAAGAACATCAAAAAAGGTGTCACCCCTCATTCCACATCGAAGAGCCTCTAACGAAACTACTTCATTTGGTGCTATGTTACCCAGATTAACGTTGGCTCCCAGCATCTTTATAAACATCGTCTGCTGCGATTTTAAAGGAGCCTCCCATAACACATCATTCACGGAGATCTCATTCATAATAGCCTCGATTAACTCGCTATTGGCCTTTCCTTCCGAATCATAGATCCCAATGGTTCCACTCTCCCTGGCTTCGGCAATTACTTTCCATGCACCTATTTCCAATTCGGTTTTCATATGTGATACCCATACGTCGTTGGTTAACTCCACTCCTTTTACCTTGCTCCCAATTTCTGAAAGCACCTGGTAATCTTTTGCAAGTAATTCGATACACTCAAGCTTCTCATCATGCTCCATCTTTATGGTTCCATCCGAGACTTCCACATTCCTGATTCCAGCCTTATCCAAAAAGCGTCTGTAATCATCAAACTGTCCGCGAACAAAGAACATTTCAAAGAGTGTTCCTCCAAAATAAGGCTTCAGTCCGGCTGATTGATATAGCTGAACCTTCTCTTTCAAGTCTCTGGTAATCAGTGCTGTTCCGAAACCAAATTTGACCAGGTCTGTATAGGGTGTACTCGAATCAATAAAATGTTCCGATTCTTTCAGGCTCAATCCCTTATCCATCATCATTGTGAGGCCATATGAGCGTTCGCCCGAGGTCCTGTCGGGAATGTGGTTTAAAGTAAAATTCATAGAAATGCTATTTTTTATACTGTTGTATGATGCGTTCAACCATTTTGTCGCGGCTGCCGTTAGGATAGTAGTAACCAAATTCTGATTCCAGGGAGCCATCGATTGAAAGTGCTTCTTCCAGAAATTTAAGAGCCAATCCTTCTTCTTTAAGTTTCAAATGACAGACCGCCATTTTGATTCTAATCCCGGCATCCTCAGAATGATGTACAAACGCTTCTCGCAGCGATCCAAGAGCATCCGTAAAGCGTCCTTCTTTCATTAAGAGTCCCGATAGAGCCATCCAACCATCCAAATCTGCCGAATCGACCCGGGTCACATATCCATAACACTTTATGGCCTCATCAGTAAGACCTTCATCTTCGTTGACATACCCCAGATTTATCCAGTAATCGAGATTGTTACTGTCAAATTCTATGGCCTTCAAAATATAGGTAATGGCTTCCTGGTGCAAACCCTGGCGGTGATAGATCAATCCGGCTCCATACCACCCTTCCGGATCTGTATTATCAATTTCAATGACCTTTTGAAAAG
>JAOZUK010000085.1:0-14984 GCA_029938715.1 Bacteroidales bacterium
TTTAATTAATTTGGGGTTGCAAAAATAGTGATTAATTTGAATGATACAAACTATTTACACAGCTTTTTGGTACTTAACAGGATGGCGATCACATTGGTCAGGGAAATCAGGGCAATGAGCCCCACAGCCATTCCATAAATAATGCCATGTAAAGAGGCAGAGATATCAAGACTCCAGGCCTCAGCCATGGTGGAAAACTTATGGGTCAGAACAGCTGTAATTATAAGGGAAAAGCCAGTAACTCCAACCATCAGTATCCCTAAAAGCACAATGTATGGTCTGCTGATCTCTCTGAAATTGTAACCCAATTTATTTAGCCTCCGGATTTTTTCTGCAGAGCGACTGATCATTAATTGCAGACTTAGCAGGAAGACCAGGAAGGCGAGCCCGATGATGATGCTGGCTACCACCACCAGGAAGCTGATGATAAACTTCAGAATGATATTCATCCGGCTGCTTTTCAGTTTCTCCCGGATGGTATCAAACCCCTTTTCATCAAGGTATCTAATAATGGAAGGATCTGTGGGATCTTTGGAAACAAGTATGATTTGCGCCGGATCGACCTTCTCGAAATACCCGTATTTGTCGTTGGCCCATTCCAGGAAATCCAGGGGGACCATAATGGAGTTGATCCTGTTGCTGAATCCTACAATTCTGCCTGTATAATCGCCATAGTTACCCTGTCCCTGACCTTTCAGCCTGATCCGAAACTTGATCATGGAGATGACCCCTTTGGGGATTTGTGGAAGTCCCTGACTGGGGGCAAATCCAAAATTATAGAGATTCAGGTAGTCCTGTGGGATGATGATGGGGATGGTCCCATCTTTAGGATCCCATTGCCAGTCGTCGGACTTTACATCGATATACTCATCGGGGATGGCCTCAAAAAACAATTCTGAGTAGAAATCGGGAAACTGTTCACTATCTGTATATCCACTTACCGGAAATTGGTTGGCCAGGAAGGGAGCTACCTGATCGGCAAAGGGCTGAGATGAGATATCCTCTATCTCTTCGGGTGTAAAACCAGCTTTGCTGAGCCCGAGGGTCTGACCGATATTAATTTTCTTATTGATGACTATGTATTCGGGGTCCAGTAAATCGCGGTTTTCCGAAAGGACTTGTTTTAAATCCAAATAAAACTGGATGCCCGAAAGGAGCAGCACAAATCCGGCCAGGGTACCCAGGAAAGCCCATAGAAGGTGAGCCCTGCTGTGATCTTTCCACAATATGCTATACAGATACCTCATAGTCTTTTCCTCTCATCTGCTTTGAGAAATTCGGTATCATTAAGGGAGGTCAGGAGTAATCCAGCTCCCTGTACGCTGCACTCCTCGAGGATCAGCTGGTAGGCCATGCGGCTGTTGTGGTGGTCCATGTGGCTGAAGCATTCATCGGCCAGCAAGAAATTAAAGGGTTGACAGAGAGCCCGAATGATGGCTACCCTTTGCTGTTGCCCAAAGGAGAGAATCCCTGCTTTCCGGTCCATAAATTCTTCTATGCCCAGTGTTTGAGCCATCTCTTCGATTCTATGGGACAGCTGAAATCCAGTGATGCTGTTCTTTAAAAGAATATTCTCCCGTGCGGTCAGACCTTCAAACAATTCCAACCCCTGAAATATGTAGGAGAGGTTCTTTTTCCTGAGGTTCGACCACTCCCTCCAGGAGAATTTCGAGATGGGTTTGTTGTCCATAAAAACAGCACCCTGGTAATCTTTCCTGATCCCATAGATCACAGACAGGAGGCTGGTTTTTCCTCTGCCTGAAGGCGCCTCGAGGATGTAGCTTTTTCCCTGCTCAAACAGGACCGATTCCGATTCCCAAACTTCAGAACCAGTGGTGTCCTGTTCCAGCATGGGAAGCGGAATCATCTTTTCAAACCGGATGGTCATTGATTGCGCTTCTGTTTCGTTCCTGCTAATCAGGAATATCAGTTAATTTTAACAGGGTGTAGAGGCTGTTCTCAGAGGGTTGATTGGTCTTCAGAACAATGTTGTTCTTATAGTTGCTTGCTGAGAAGCCCAGGTAATCAAAGGAGCCCGTTAAATGTTCAACCCACTTCATTTGCTGGGGTTTTTGAGACAGCATACCCTGGATCATGGCGGGGTAACTCGTCATATCGAGGTTCAGATACATGCCCATGGATCCATCAGCAAATTCGTTAAATCTGGTATCCATCAGCGATTTTTCAACTGCACCTCCTTTAACTGCATCCTTGTAACCTTTGGCATTGGTAATTACCCACATATTATTGAGGATCCCACTGTAGATTTCATTGCCCGAAATATTGATCACAAAGAAGTCACCCTGCTCCTCAATGGGAACCATCTCGCCAACCGTTTCCAGCAACTTCTCCTGGATGGCCTCTCCATTGACACCAAATCCCAGAAAGAGTTCCACCGGGATCATGGTCTCTCCTTCGATTCCATTGATGGCAATGGTGAAGTCGCCAGTGAATGCTTCGAGCATCTCTTCCGGGGAGATACCTATGGCATTTTCCACCTTATTTCCCATCTCGTCCAGCTTGGGAGGTGCAAATTTCTCCACCAGTTTCTGAACTTTCTGAAGGTCCAAGGAGCCTGCCAGGGCCAGCAACAGGTTTCCACCGGGAGCCAGTTTCAAAATCTCTTCGTTTAGCTCGGGATTCATCACCAGGAACTCCTCTACGTTTTTTTCAACCTCTTCGCTGAAGTGTGTTTCTCCGGTCACGTTCACTACCCCGTTGGAAAAATCGAAATACACCTGGGCATAGTTGTTATAAAGTGACACCGGCAATTCAGGAATCTCCTGTTTAACCACCTTTTTTACCACATCCATGATTTTATCAGAGGTGACCCAGAGGTTCAGATCTTTCATTTTACCCTGAAAATCTTTGAAGTCTACCAAGCTGGTTATGGACTCCTCCTTCACAGGATGGAACATCTTGGTAAGGCTTTCCGTCCAGTAAGATTCTTCAAATTCCTCATTGCCGGGGGAGACCAGTACGATCATCTGCTTTTCATTCCAGGCCACTACACCTTCATCATCGCGCTGTATATACGTGTAGCCATCCATTTCCTTGAATTCTTCACTGATGTTTTCATCGATCTTCGACAGGGTGGATTTAAATTTCTCCACATCCTTTATACCACTCACCACACCAATGACGGGAGCCTCTTCTTCCATCCTTAGGAATACATATGCATACTCATTCAGCATAAGTCCCGTACTTAAAGGATTCTCAATGATCTGGCTCCAAATTTCGTCTTTTACTTTTTCTTTTATGGCTTCAAAAGTATTGATCTGACTTTTTGTATGGAGTTTCATGGGGTGCAAAGAGGCCACAGCAATCGCATCATCGGGAATGCTGTTTACAAATTCGGGCGACTTTTTTGAACAGGAAGAAAGAATAATTCCGGTCGCCAAAACAAAAAATATAGGTAATCTCTTCATATAAAACAGATTAGGTTTGTATAATGTGTCTAAAGATACGAAACTTTACTTCACTCTAGAAATAGTATCTGACACCTATGCCTCCATCGAAATCTATACGGGTTTGGGGGAGAAGGTTAAAAACGGGTACCAGTTCAAGAAAAGCCTCGAATGGTCCCGACTCAAACTGGTAAGAGAGTCCCACCGGAATCCGTATGCCCAGTTCAAGTTCGGATGCAAATACAAGTTTGGCTCCAACCCCAAAATAAACGGGCAGCTGCCCCTTTTCCACATCAAAATAGTGTTTATGCCAGAGCAGGTCGGAGTGAAGGCGAAGGAAACCATCTCCCGCAAAAGACCAGGCTAAGGCAGCATCAATAGCAGTATGATCGGTGGTCCATAGTTTAGAACTTAAACCTGTTGGTTCACCAACGATTACTCCCAATCCAAATCCACTGTCCTGGGCATTCATGTGAACTGAAACAACTGCAATAAACAGTAGAATAATTAGCTTTTTCATGGAATAAATTGCAATTGGCTCAGGTTCCTGTATTTACCCTTGGGGATTGTCATCAGCTGGTCGTGGGTTCCTTGCTCCACAAGACTGCCTTCGTCGAGCACGAATATCTGATCGGCATTCCTTACTGTACTGAGCCTGTGAGCGATTACAATGGATGTGCGGCCTGTCATCAGATGCTCCAGGGCATCCTGAACCAGCCTCTCCGATTCGGAATCCAGTGAGGAGGTGGCCTCATCCAGGATCAGGATCCTTGGATTTTTAAGAAGCGCCCTTGCAATGGCTACCCTTTGACGCTGACCTCCCGATAATTGAGTACCTCTCTCCCCAACCAGGGTATCCAATCCTTCCGGGAACCGCTGGATAAAGCCCCATGCATTGGCCTGTTTGGCGGCTTCAATGATCTGTTCAGATGTGGCCTTGGGATCTCCATAACTGATGTTTTCACCAATGGACCCCCCAAAAAGAAAGATATCCTGGGGCACCAGGGCAATCTGGCTTCTCAGTGTCGATAGCGGAATGATTCTACCGTCTTTCCCATCAAACTCTATGCTTCCCTTTGTGGGTGTATGCAGTCGGAGCAACAGGGAGGTCATGGTGGTTTTTCCTGCTCCGGATGCACCCACCAGTGCCACCAACTGGTGGGCCCGGATCTCAAGAGAGATATCCTTAAGGACTGTTTCGCCAGGACGGGAAGGGTATTCAAAGGTGAGATTTTTTGTTGAAATATTTCCTCCAAGCTGGTGGTCCGGATCTGTTGAGATGGTTTCAGTGAGATCTTCCACCTCTTCATTAAAAATTTCAAACAGATCTTCTGTGGCCCCCAGGAACCGCTGAATCCTGGTAAATACCGTAGCCATTCCTCCAATGGTTCCTCCGATAAAACCAGAATATAGCACAAATGAAAAAAGCTCGCCGGCATTAATGTCCCCATTGGCCAGTAGCATGGCTCCACGCCAGATCACAGCCACCAGTGCTCCAAACAATCCAAGTATCAAAAATGAGGAAAATGCACCCCGGTACCGTCCGGCCTTGATCCCAATGGCGGCAATTTCCAGGGTCTTCTCTTTGTACCTGAACATCTCAAAAAACTCGTTGGTGTAGGCCTTCACGCTCTGAATGCCCTGTAGAGTTTCCTCCACAATGGTATTTGAATCGGCCACAGCGCGTTGGGCTTTCCTGGAGTACCTTCGAATAAACCTACCGAAGAAAACGGCCGCCAGAACCACCCCCGGGATGATGGCCAGCATAAAGAGAGTAAGCTTGAAAGAGGTAAAAGTTAGAAGTGCGATTCCTCCCACAATGATGATCACCTGTCGCACAAATTCGGCCAGGGTGGAGGTCATGGTTTCCTGAAGCAGCGAGATATCGGAGGAGATTCTGCTGTTTAATTCACCCACCCTCCTTTTGTCAAAAAACTTGACTGGCAAACAAATCAAATGGTTATAGGTATCCTGGCGCAAATCGGCAAGAGAACGTTCGGTGACTTTCACAAACAGGATGGTTCTGAAGTAAGAGAACACGGCCTGTATAATAAGAATTCCCACCAGCAAAAGTGCAATTCGATTCAGGTCCTCTCCCAGGTTTCCTTCATTCCCTGAATTTACCAGATCGCCAAGAAGCTTTGGAAAGGCCAGGTTGGAAATGCTGGATCCGAACAGGAAGAAAAGGCCAAGGATATAAATACCACGGTATGGCTTTATGTAGCTATAAAGCTTAAAGGCATTCCTGAGTCCGGAGAGGGTGATTTTTTTCTTGGGAGGGTGTTCGGCCTGCTGCATTTACATAATAAATTATTTGGGGCAAAGATAGCTACATTACTATGGTTACCTTACGTCATAGAAAAATAAAAGAATCCTTATGAAGAGATTATTCTGTATATGGTGTGCCGCAATATGGCAGGTGGGCGCTTTGGCAGCACCTTTAAATACTGTTAAACTAACCTGCGAATACCTCACCAATCCACAGGTGGTGGATGTGACTCGCCCCAGGTTATCATGGATCAATCTGGCGAAAGAAGGGGTGAGGGGAGAAGCTCAAACGGCCTGGCAGGTAAGGGTAGCCACAACGGAGGATGGACTGGCAGAACCCGATCTGTGGGATAGTGGAAAACAGGTTTCGGATCGGTCGACCCGTGTGGTATATGATGGAAAGAGGCTCGAGTCGAGGCAGGAATGCTGGTGGCAGGTGAGAACCTGGAATCGGGCAGGGGAGGTTTCTGATTGGAGTGAGCCCGGCTTCTGGCGGATGGGTTTGCTCAGTCCCGGCGACTGGAAGGCCAGCTGGATTGGAGCCCCGTGGGAAGGGGAGGAAGCACTGCCCAAACCCGAGGGCGGGCCCGATGGGATGCCCACCGATTTTGGTCCATCGGCCCCACTGTTAAGAAAAAAGTTCGATGTGGAGAAGGAAGTGAAAAATGCAGTTGCATTTGTCACCGGCCTGGGCTATTTCGAACTCTATCTCAACGGGGAAAAAGTGGGTGAGGATGTACTGGTGCCCAACCAGACCAATTACGGGAAGAGGCCCCAGTTAATGGATGCGTTGATATACCTTCCTGATGACTTCCGGGATTATAAGGTGATGTATTTGGCATATGATGTAAAGGACCAGCTGATTCAGGGAAAGAACGTAATAGGAGGAATCCTGGGCAATGGGTTTTATAATCCGGCCAAATTCTGGGCTGCAGCTTACGGTTCTCCCAGGTTCCTCTGTCAGCTTCATGTCACTTATACAGATGGTACCGAAGAGGTGATACTAAGCGATCAAACCTGGAAAGCATCAAAAAGTCCCATAGGAATGAATATGGTCTATTATGGGGAGCATTATGATGCCCGAAAGGAGCAACCGGGTTGGAGTACTCCGTCATTTGACGACGCAGAGTGGGAAGGTGTCTCTCTCCGAAAGACTCCATATGGAAGGATGGTGGCACATACGGCTTACCCGGACAGGATCACAGAGAGGATCTCCCCGGTCTCTGTTGAAAAACTGGGAGAGGGCCATTTTATTGTAGATTTTGGAGTGGAAATCTCCGGATGGGTTCGGTTAAATGGCGTGCAGGGTCCTGAAGGACATCAGATCCGGATCATGCCCAATGCCAATAACTATTCGGGAGAGAATCTCTATGTTTTTAAAGGGGAAGGCCCAGAGAATTATGCGCCCAGGTTTAACTGGTTCGTATTTAGCGGAGTGGAGATTACCAACTGGCCCGGCGAGCTTACTAAAAATATGGTGACAGCAGAAGCCGTAAACACATTCATTGAGCCATCGGCCACATTTGAGACCTCCAATCCGCTCTTTAATGAGATCAATAAGATCTGGCGCAGGAGTCAGACCGACAACATGCATGGAGGCGTGGCAAGTGATTGTCCCCATCGTGAGCGATCACCTTACACAGGCGACGGACAAATTACCTGTATAACTGTACTGCATAACTTCGATGCAAAGAATTTTTACCACAAGTGGGTTCAGGATATGCTGGGGGCACAGATTAAATCCACCGGGTATGTACCCAATGGGGCCCCCTGGCAACCCGGGTGTGGAGGTGGACCTGCCTGGGGAGCGGCCATTTGTGTCATTCCATGGGAGTATTACATGCACTATGGATCGGTGGACATGCTAGAAGACAATTATGAGGGCATGAAAGGCTATCTGAAATACATGCAAACCTGGGTTGATGACCAAGGGATTATGTTCTCTAAGCGAACAGATATAAATGGAGATGTTTTGAAATGGTTTAACCTGGGAGAGTGGTTGCCTCCGGGTAAATATATTCCCGATGAGATGGTGCATACCTTTTACCTCTGGTATTGTGCTTCTATTACAGCCAGAAGCGCAGAAATCCTTAAAAATTCAGCAGAGGCAGAGCACTACAGGGCTCTTGCGGAACATACAAAAAGTGCATTTCATAAACATTTCTTTAATGAGAAGAAGGGTACCTATGGAGATGCCGGTGGGAATATTCTTGCTTTAAAAATGGGCGTTCCGGATCATCAGTATGAGAGGGTGATAGAGGCTTTGAAGAAAGGGCTCAGAAAGAACAAAGGACACCTTGATACCGGGATCACAGGAACCAGGTTCTTTTTTGAGGTACTGGCCGAAAATGGATTAAATGAGCTGGCTTACGAGGCGCTTAATAAAAGAAGTGAACCCAGCTTTGGCCGGTGGGTGGAACTGGGTTCGACCACCACCCGTGAAAATTGGAGCGAAAGGAGTTCTTTCAATCACCCCATGTTTGGTGGCGGTCTCGTATGGTTCTACAGGAACCTGGCTGGTATGCAGGCCGATCCTGATCAACCGGGGTATCGTCATGTAATCTTCCGGCCCCAGCCTGTTGACCAAATGGATGATGTGACCTACTTCAATCAAACACCCTATGGAGAGGGAGGGATCAGTTGGAAAAATGGTTCGGACTCTTTCTCCATGAAGGTAACTGTGCCGGTAAGTTGCCGTGCCACAGTTTGTGTCCCGGCCTCAGATCCTTCCAAAGTTTTTGAAGGGAACAGCAGGACTGATGAGGTCCCGGAGATTAAATTCAAAGGGATGAATGAGGAATATGCAGTATATGAAGTGGAGAGCGGAAGTTACCACTTTACAGTAACCCAATAGAGTTAATCCAGTTCCCGGTGCCAGAGTGTGACCTGCACATTCTGACTCTCCCTGAGGTGTACGGCCAGTTTTTCTGCACAGTAGACCGAACGATGTTGTCCTCCGGTACAACCAAATCCGACCATCAGGTGTGAGAAATTGCGCTCCTCATACTTGTCAACTGACATATCGACCAGGGCGAATGTATTGCTCAGAAATTCGTTTACATCGGCCTGCTGGTCAAGATATTCAATCAAAGGCTTTTCCTTTCCTGTGAGACATTTATAGGCTTCCAGTTTCCCCGGATTGGTGACTACCCTGCAATCGAAGACATATCCTCCTCCGTGTCCGTGCGGATCATCCGGTATGCCGTGTTTATAGCTAAAGCTGTTGATATGAACTGTTAGGGTTGATGTTCTTCCCACTTTATCCTTGAACCTTTTTAATTTGGGTGCGGCAATCAGGTGCTTAAAAACGTTAAGCAGGGTAGGTATCTCAATGGAGAAGGTTACATTCTCAAGGATCCATTTCAGGTCATTGAGGGCATAGGGGATGCTTTGCAGAAAGTGGGTCTTCTTTTCATAGAACCCCCTGAATCCATAAGCTCCCATGGCCTGCATGATCCGGATCAGCACATAACTGTAGTAAGATTCGCGGAATTTTTGTGGGTCAACGGAAGGATAATTGACCAGTCCATCGATATAGTGCTCCAAAAGCTCTTCCCGGATTTCGGGGGGCAGATCGGCTTTGGAGTCATAGAGCAATGAGGCCACATCGTATTGAAGTGCCCCTTTCCTTCCTCCCTGGTAGTCGATAAAGCAAGGTTTTCCATCGCGGAGCATTACATTTTTCGACTGGAAATCGCGGTAAAGGAAATAGTTGGTATCCTGAGCAAGCAGGTATTCAATAAGGGTGTTGTAATCGTTCTCCAGGTTCTGTTCATTAAAGGGAATGCCGGCAAGTTTCAGAAAATAGTATTTGAAATAGCTGAGGTCCCATTGCATGCTCAGCCTGTCAAAGCTTGAGCGTGGATAGCAAACCGAGTAATCCAGACCCACCGAACCTGTAATCTGGAATTTTTGCAATTCAGTCAAAACCGCTTTATATACCTCTTTCAGCTGGGAGGGGAAGTCGCCGTTATCCCTTACCTTGAACTGGTAGTCAAACAGTGTTGTATCACCCAGGTCTTCCTGCAGATAGGCGTTGTTCTCAAGATCGATCAGGTATATTTCAGGTACGGCCAATCCCTTGGACCGAAAGTGTTTGCTAAATGAAATAAAAGCTTCATTCTCCTCGCGATCCAGGTTAATGGCACCAATTACTGTGGTCCCCGTTCCTGTAATTCGGTAATACTCCCGGGGAGATCCTGAAGCCGGCAATTTATTAACTGATGTAATTTCCTCTCCGCACCACCTGTGAAACAGGTCGTTCAACAATTCTAATCTGGTCTGGCTCATGGTCGAAGTTCTCTTCTGTTCTGTCTGCTACAGCAAAGATATTTAATTCTTTGTTGCAGATTCAACCAGCTTTTTAACAGGTTCCACCAGAGGTAGAATGGTTCCACCATGGGACTCCGATGCAGAAGTAAACAGCTCCTCCAGTTCAGAATCCTTTCCCTCCAGAGAGGCAGGATCTGAAATTGCCTTTAGTCCAATCGCTGCAAGTTCAGAGAGATGAATGGAATGGGCTTCCACCTCTTTTAGTTTCCAGTTGAGGTCAAATTCTGATGCCAGCTTAGCATGATTGGTCGTCCAGGTTTCCATCTGGTTGATCAATCGTTCCCGTGCTGCTGCATCCTGTGATTTGGTCCAGAGCTCCATATCCTGCCCAAAAGAGTATGCCACGTAGCTTTCGGGAGGAGCTGCATCAACCATTTGGTTCAAAGGAATTTGAAGATTGTACGATGGTTTATAAATAGCTATGCGTTTAAACATCTTCTCTTCCTGCAGGACACTAACCAATGTGTGTAGTGGATCCTGCAAAGGTTTATCAACCATCTGGTTTGTGAGGATTCTCCTGTAGCTGCGATGATGTAGGCCTATCTCTTCAAGGCGATCATCCATAATCAACAGCCGTCGGTACATATCCTGAATATTGTCGGTTAAGACTTTCGGACTCCACAATTTTTCTCCAATGGCCGCAGCACGAGGCCAGATTCTCGATTCGATAGTAACTTTATCCACCATCTCGGACCACATACAGGCTTCACCACCAATGAGATTGGTTTCTTCTTCAGGTGATAGAGGGGCAATCTTTTTAAATTCAGGAAGAGGGGCCCCATTTACCATATCGCTTCCACCAGTTCGCCATCCTTTGAGATATAGATTGAAAATGGATATATGGGCTGATCCTGAGATTGAATCTCCATTTAATTCCGTCTCAAACTCAAGTTCTCCCATGGTAGTTTCAAGTATAAAGGAGAGGCGGTTCTCTTCTATGGTGACTTCATTGAAGCCAGCCGAACTTCCCATGAAATCCATAATACCTCTCATCTCGTTGCCTTCACCAAACAGGTAGAGCGCACCCTCCATGACCATGTCGGCAACCTGAAGCGTGTAATCCCAGCTTTTCCAGTTAGATGAATCTATCTCTATATCCACTGCCCCTGGAATTACAGTGGGATCCACGCTGTAGTGGTAAGAAGCGGACCGTTTGTGGTCCAGATAGTATCCTGCCGAAAGGACGGCTTCATATCCCTGTCGGGCCGATTCCCAGAGGGATCCATGGTCGCGCCAGGTTTGCATGGCAAGACCTTCACCCGGAAGATCGGGGTGAAGGATCTCATCCCATCCCATCATTTTTTTTCCATGACCGGACACGATTTTCTGAAGGCGGATGTTGAAGTGTGCCTGTAGCGCATGGGGGTCTTCCAGTTTGTGTTCTACCATATATCTCTGGATCTCCTGATTCTCGTTCCATTGTTTAGGAGCCACTTCATCCCCTCCAATATGCAGATAGGCATCGGGAAACAATCCAGTCATCTCCCCAAAAAACTGATCCAGAAAATCATATACTTCCTCCCTGGTAGGGTCCATTGCTGGATTAGAGCCTATCAGATCCGTATTCAGTGTGTAAGGGCCCGGGGCACTGGCCAACTCGGGATGCCCCACAAACCATGCCCCTGTATGACCCGGGACATCAAATTCCGGAACTACCCTGATCCCCCTGTCAGCAGCATATTCGACCACATCACTGATATCCTCCTGGGTATAGTAATCCCCGTTAGAACCCATCTCATGCAGTTTAGGGAATAGTTTCGACTCCACCCTGAAACCCTGATGTTCGGTTAGATGCCAGTGAAAAACATTCATCTTCACAGTCGCCATGGCATCAAGATTTCGAAGGATTACCTCCTTGGGTATCCAGTGACGGCAGGCATCGATCATTAAGCCCCGCCAGGGATATCTGGGCTGATCGTCCAATTTCAATTGAGGGAGAATCCATGCGCCCTCCTCTTCCCGAATCAGTTGCAGAAGTGTTTCCAATGCATAAATGATCCCTGTTTCGGATGGGGCTATCACAGCTATTTTACCTCCGGAGATCTTCATTGAATAGGACTCATCATCTTCCAGGGAGGGATAGGCCATTTCGGTCCCGGTGCACTCCAGGACCAGAGTTGTTGCGGTTCCATTTCCAACTTCCAGACCCGTATGGGAGGAAAGTTTATCATAGAATCTCTCTACAGCCCGCTCCATCCTGGGAGTGGACAGGCTGGTAAAAGCGTGGCCCATATTTTCGTCCAGAATTAATACTCCATTTCCCAGTTTTAAATGAGAAGGAAGAGGCATCAGGGTAATCTTAGCGCGGTCTTCGGGGGATATGGGAGGGGGCTTGGGCTTTAAAAATCCAAACCAGGCAACAGCCACGGCCAATAGAAGGATCAGAAGGATCCATCCGATTATCTTTATTACTTTCTTCATATGTTTTTTGAATTCAGTCAGAGATTACCCTGCGGTTTTTAAGGTCATACCGATCCCCGTCGTCTAAGAGGTAAAACTGGTAGCTTCGGTCCGGCAACTGGTATATGGTATCTCTTTCGGCCGACCAGCGGGTACCATCATACATCACCACATAACTCTGACCGATTACTGTGAACTGATCTCCTTCCACCAGGATGCCTGTGTTCTCATCCAGGCCTATTCCCAGTAGTCCGGGTTTGTTGTATAGGATCTCAAAAAGGTCAAACTGCCGGTTCCGGGCAAAGAGATGCTGATCAATGGCCACATTGGTCATAAATCCAAGCCCCGTCTCGTGATCCCCCATCATTATGGTGTTGGCCTTTGTATCGCCCCGGGCCAGGTAAGAACCCTGGATGGTGGCGCCGGCCGAACTGCCTGCAATCACACCGCCCCGGTCCAGTAAGTCAAAGAAAGCTCTGTGGGTTTTTGTATCCAGGTACGAATCGGCATGCCGCCATTGCCGGCCACCGCTGAACCAAACACCTGCCGCAGTTTTAAGGGGCTCAATAAAGGCATCACTGTTGGCCACGTTACGGTCGCGTGTATGCAAAACGGTTACGTTGTTAAATCCTTTTTTAATGAAATTTTCCCGGAATCTTTCCAGGTCGGCCGGCTCCAGCTTATCGCTTGTGAGGGCAGTGGGAATTACAACAATTGGGGCATCGGGGCCACCCGCCAGCTCCATGAATTCTTCGTAGAAGAAATCTGCTGCTGCCCCTCCTATAATAAGCAATTTACCATTTGAAGGGCCCCGGGTATCATGGTTTTTGGATTCTCCACTGTGGGCATTAAATTCTGATTGAGGGAGAACCTGGGTAGAGAGGAGAAGGGAGAGGAAGGAACAGAGAAGGAGCCTGTTTTTTATCATCAATTCAGGTATTTGAGTATTTTTTCCGGTGGAAACGGTTTTCCGTGACCAGGATAAATTTTAGTAGCACCCTGGTCCATAACCACTTTCCAGCTCTTTTTTAATTGTTCAATATCTTTTGCATAGATAGGTAATTTGGGCTTCAAAACAAAGGGAGGCTTGTTATGCGCCTACGCAGCCGGGAAGGACGCCTTCTTTTTCATCAATGGCTTGAACATGGCCCTGGAGAAGCCTTAAACCTCCTTCAGGAACTGGGCACTTGGTTTAAAAGTTTCGGGATCCATCTCCACATAGAAATTCTTCACCCCGCCCACCTTTGCAGCTTTAAAAAAGTCGGGCCAGTCAACCATACCCTGTCCAATGGGCACCTCTGTTTCTTTTTCAGGAGAATAATCGGCCAGATGTGCGGAGATAAAGCGACCCGGGCTATTCCTGAAGTAATCGGCAGCCTGGTATCCAATATTCACCACGGCGACCTGAAACTGCATTTTTACCAGATCGGGATCCAGGGTTTCGAGCAGTGCATCATATATAAGCTCATTGCCACGCTTTTCAAACTCCATGTGATGGTTATGAAATCCCATTTGTATCCCGGCAGTTTTCGTTTTTTCGGCCATTACATTGAGCTGTTCGGCAGCCTGACGATAATCATCCACAGAGGCATCCTCGGCTAACCAGAAGGAGGAGAGAATCATCTGTTTCATTCCGAGCTCCTGTGCCCATTGGATTCGATTGTCGAGGCTTTCGTTTAATTCGCCTGAAGTGAAATGTGAGCTTGTGCACCTCAAACCGTTATCCTCAATGATTTGCTTCATTTCTGCTCCGCTCAATTTGTTGAGGGGCTCAAAGCCTGCCCCGGAGTATCCCAGAGGTGAACACATCTCCACCTCTGAATAACCCAGTTCACTCATTGCCTTTAAGGTGCCGGCAAAATCGGCGATCAATTTTTCTCTGATGGTCCATACCTGGAACCCGAAAGAGAAGTCTTTGGCACTGCACCCGGTTAACAGATTTAGTGGTATCTGACTCAAAACTGCAGCTGAAGCCAGGGCGGTTCCACTTTTTTTAATGAATTTTCTTCTTGTGGTCTTCATTGTAAGGTGGTTGGTTTGTAAGGAATGAGTAGCTCTAAAGATATGTGTTCAGAATCAACTATTCAAATATCTGTATAGTTACTCCACTCCGGTTTTGAAAGGAGACACATTTTCCTATATTGTACTTGTAGGTTTGCTGAGTGTACTTTTATTGAATATTGTAATCTGAAATTAAAATCATTTTAAGATGAATAGCGTAGAGAAAACCATTCGGGAACTGGGACTGGAGCTTCCTCCTGCACCACCTTCGGGAGGTATCTATCACCCGGTACTGATCACTGGAAATCACCTGTACGTATCGGGACAGGGACCTGTTCAGAGCAACAGTCAGCTTATCAAAGGAAAAGTGGGAAAAGACCTGACCCTGGAAGAGGGACAATTGGCAGCCCGACAGGTGGGGCTGACCATGATCTCCACCATTAAGGCGCAGATAGGGGACTTGGGAAAGATAAAGCGGTTGATTAAAACCCTTGGTATGGTCAATTGTTATCCGGAGTTTGAGCAACACCCTCAGACCATCAATGGATTCAGCCAGTTGATGGTAGATATTTTTGG
>JAOZUK010000085.1:15084-17385 GCA_029938715.1 Bacteroidales bacterium
AAATTTAAATGTGCCACCCTTACGGAGGTCGAATTGGTGGCACTAAATGGGGGAGAGGATATCTTAATGGCCTATCCACTGACAGGTCCGGCCACCAGTCATTTCCTGAACCTTATGGAGCGGTTCCCGGAAGTAAAACTTGCGGTTACTGTGGATTCGGCGATTGCTTCTCAAAAGTTAAGCGATGAGGCTAAACTCAGGGAGATGAATCTTGACGTTTTTGTGGACCTTGACAATGGAATGCACCGTACGGGTATTGCGCCGGATCAGGCAGAAGAATTGATCCGGTATATTAATACTAATCAATATCTCCAGTTGAGTGGACTTCATATTTACGACGGTCATATTCATGATGTGAATGTGGCGAAACGGGAAGAACATTGTAACCTTGACTTTGAAAGTGTAATTAGGTTGGTTGAGAAATTGGGGGGAATTGGGATCGAAATGAAGGAGCTGGCCTGTGGGGGGACACCCACATTTCCCTTTCATGCCAGGCATGAATCCAGAACACTTTGTCCGGGTACCCCCCTCCTTTGGGATGCTGGTTACGCAGATTCACTGCCTGATCTTGATTTCTTACCTGCTGCTGTACTGGCCGCAAGGGTAATCAGTAAACCTAAGGAGAATGTGTGCATCGATCTGGGATATAAAGCAGTGGCATCGGAGATGCCCCACCCCAGAGTGAAGTTTTTAGATTTGGGAGCCCCAGAGGTATTCAACCACAGCGAAGAACATTTTGTGGGTTCCTCCCCAGAGTTTTCAGAATTAGCGGTGGGAGATATGGTGTATGCCCTTCCCATACATGTCTGTCCCACCATTGCATTACATGAACAGGTATATGTGGTAGAAGACCAGAAAGTACAGGGTACCTGGAAGGTAATTGCCAGAAGCAGGGCATATCAACAAAAAGAATGATCAAATGTCAATGAACAACAGGAACAATGTCCAATCAGGAACCACTCCTTATTCAAGTGGTTCCTTTTTTCAAATAAGCTATTGACAGTTGTCATTGACCACACCTGGTGTTCCCAGATCACCCGTGCTGAATGATGAAGTGGATATGCACCAGGAGGTGCCGGAAACAGCATCTGAGGCATTGAGTAGATTTGGATTTAATCCGATTGAGGCTCCCGATCCATCAGGAAATCCTGCAGCTCCATAATCAATGGAAAAGATCAGGGCACCAGGATCAGTAACATCTCCCTCATTATAAATGGAAAGTACGGCACCGGTATTGGGCAGTAAAATACCTGAGCCGTAATTGTAATAGTCGGTCGCATCGGTGGCCTGGTCGGTACGAGCAAAGACAAAATAGGCACCAGGGGCCAGGTCGATTGGTTCGGGAATGGTGAGCCGGTTGATATCGTCTCTCTCGAGCACCAGATTAAGGAGGTTAATAGTATGATCCGAATTGTTGTAAATCTCGATCCATTCCCCATCTGTATCTGATAATGCAGTTGGATTATACATAATTTCGGTGATCAGTAATTCTCCATATCCAATGGCGCCGGTTGGCTGAGTGCCTGAATTGTCGGTTATGTCCACTACCTCAACCAGTACCTCTGTTTCATCCAGAATGATCTGAAACGCAGCCATACCCTCGTCTATGGAGCCATCCACATGGATCTCATAGTGACGGTTGGATAGTGGATCGGGTATGCTACCCGACAAAGTTTTACTTACCAGAGATCCATCCGGTTTTTGATAGGTTAAATCAACAAGGATGTCAAGAGGAGAGGTTTGAAAGTACCCCATTCTAACTTCATCCCGGGTGAATAGAAGAGAACCAAGCAGGGATGATACGGTGGTGGAGTAGTCGGTGAAACTGGCAATGATGTTGCTGGAATATACCACGGAGACCTTGGTATTGGCCAGTTCGCAGGTCACCACCACCGATTGCTGGGTGTTGCTTGTAATGGGAAATATATCCGACACTCCATAGTAGTATGGATTGTCGAAGGCTGCCGGAAGGTTGTTATCGGAATGGGCTTCCACATAGTAGTCGCCGGTTTCAAGCTCAATAGAGGCTGGCATATCCTGGGCATTTTCAAAGGATATGGATACTGTTCCATCGGCTTTGTAAATAATTACTTTGAACTCTTCTGTTTGTTGTGTGGATTTTAAGGCACTGTTTAGTTCATTTACCTCAAGGTACAATCCCACATCGATGTGCAGTGTACCTTTTTTCGGGTTGGATTCAGGCTCTTCTTTCTGGCAGGAGACTTGAAAAATAGTCAATAGACAAACGGCAATCAAGTAAATGTTTTTCATGGCAAAGTTTTTAAGGATTGATGCGATGCC
>JAOZUK010000735.1 GCA_029938715.1 Bacteroidales bacterium
GAGTGTTCCAACCATATATTGGGTAAAAGAGTTTTTTAAATAGAGATCACTGCTTGTTTGCAAATCAAGTCGGTGGGTGTGTCCACAGAAAATATCTTGTATTTGATGTTCTCTCACAAAATCAGTTACGTGGAAGGAACTTCGAAGCGGTTCTTTATCCATGGTCAGAATCGAGTGGTGAATCAACAATAGAGACTTATCATATTTAAGATGTTTGATCTTTTGGGAAAATCCCTTTAAAATTTCCTTTTCAACGTAGCCTTCGTCTTCATAAAGAACAGTAGAATCTAAACAGATAATCAGTACAGTTATCTTACCAATGTTTACTAATTTGATGTAATTAAGGTCGGTGAAATGATCGTCCAGCCTGGTGATATCATCCTGTAAATACAGGTGTTTCTTGATCGTTCGCTTTGGATTTAAAGGTAAAATGCGCTGCTCACCCTCACCGATATATTGTTTGAAGTATTCATGTGAGTGCATATTTCTCTTATCATGATTACCTGCAATGGACACGACATGTTGACAGTTTAGACCCTTTAAGAATTGCTCTGCATCCTTGTATTCACTTTCCAGGCTGTCAGATGTATTGTCACCCGTATTAACAACCAGATCAGCAGAATACGAGTTCAGTTTATCCAGTAATGTTTGATCATTTCCATCCCAATGACGTGTTCCAAAATGCAAGTCGGATATATGTAAAATATTCATTTCTGTTTTTCTCAATTCAGCGATGATTTCAGGACTCAGGTTCCGCTCTACAAGTGTCCGGAAAATCTTTTATAATATTATTTTAGTGAATTTGTATTTGAAATAGATCTCAGTGTGAATTATCAGAGTATCTGGCTGAGAAACAGCCTGGTCCGCTCATGCTGTGGGTTGTTGAAAAACTCGCCCGGTTCATTTTCCTCTACTATTTGCCCCTGATCCATTAAAATCACCCGGTCTGCCACTGTCTGGGCAAAACCCATCTCATGGGTCACCACGATCATTGTCATTCCTGTGTCGGCAAGTTCAATCATTACCTCAAGGACTTCCTTGATCATCTCGGGATCGAGTGCTGAAGTCGGTTCGTCAAACAACATAATTTTAGGGTTCATACACAACGAGCGGGCGATGGCCACGCGCTGTTGCTGGCCCCCTGAAAGCTGGCCGGGAAATTTGTTGGCCTGCTCTGGAATTTTTACCCGTTCGAGATATTTCATAGCAAGGTCGTGAGCATCGGCTTTAGGCATTTTCCTGGTCCAGATTGGGCCGAGGGTAAGATTCTCAATAATAGTCAGATGGGGAAACAGATTGAAGTTTTGGAATACCATGCCAACTTCAGTACGGATATGATCAATGTTCTTCAAATTTCTGTTGAGTGTTATACCATCGACAACGATGCTGCCGCTTTGATGCTCCTCAAGATTATTAATAC
>JAOZUK010000736.1 GCA_029938715.1 Bacteroidales bacterium
TTGTTTGTCCGATGCATCAAAATAATCATCTACTTATGGAGGTTACTCCTATGGCAACAAGTCTAATAGCAAGCTTTGGCAACACTCCTCTTTTAACTCTTAACAACTTTTCAACGGATGGTGGAGCTCTTATTCTGGGTAAACAGGAATCGAGAAACCCTATGGGCAGCGTCAAATGCCGCATCGCCGTTTCCATGATTGAAGCTGCAGAACAGGCGGGAATTATAGATAAAGACACTACTGTTATTGAGCCGACCAGCGGCAATACGGGGCTTGGCCTTGCATTTGTCTGCGCCGCCAAAAATCTCCGATTGATCCTCACCATGCCTGACAGCATGAGTGTTGAACGGAGACAGCTGCTCACACATCTCGGAGCGAAACTTATACTCACTCCAGCCGCCAAAGGGATGAAAGGGGCAATGGCTACAGCTGAGCAGCTCCAGGTCGACACTCCCAACAGTTTTATACCAAATCAATTTGAAAACCCGGCAAACCCCGAGGTCCACAGAAAAACCACTGCAGAGGAGATCTGGAGAGATACTGACGGAAAAATCGACTTCTTCGTTGCCGGAGTGGGCACCGGTGGCACCATAACCGGAGTATCCGAGGTACTGAAAACCAGAAACCCGAATATGAAAACCATCGCAGTGGAGCCGGAAGATTCACCTATCCTTTCAGGGGGAAAACCCGGCCCCCATAAAATCCAGGGTATCGGTGCCGGTTTTATACCGGCCGTTCTGAATACAAAGATCATTGATGACATTATAACCGTCAGCAACGATAATGCCTTTGAAACGGCAAGAGAACTTGCAACCAGTGAAGGCATACTTTGCGGTATTTCAAGCGGTGCAGCGGCCTGGGCTGCCAGGCAGGTGGCAAGCCGTCCTGAAAACACAGAAAAAACTATCGTGGTTGTTCTGCCTGATACCGGAGAGAGATATCTGAGTACTCCACTGCTGGCTTCTAAGGAACGGGAATTAAATAACCTGAACACAAATTAATAGGATTTTTTGTTGTATTCGAGGCGTGAGGAGCGAGCATAACGGGTTATGTGAGCGACGAGTAACGAAGAAGACGGCAGGTAAGCGAGCCTGCGAGACTCCGAAAAAGGCATAAATTTGTTTAGGTTATTTAATGTACGTTCCTAAGTAACAGAAACCGTAATCCGAAATTGGGGGACACGATCCCGAATCAAAAAGACTATTCGGGTCATGTCCCCCAATTCCTACCTGTTACTTTGAAAATAAATGCCGGTTTTCCGGCTAAGATGCTGAACAGTAACTACTCAGGTAGATAGGCTGTAGACGATTAGGCTATCAGGAAAAACGTGTTTACAACCACAAAACCTATCCCTGAGACACCCTAACCACCTCTTCAATAGTGGTAACACCCTGAAAAACTTTCATTGCACCATCCTGG
>JAOZUK010000086.1 GCA_029938715.1 Bacteroidales bacterium
TGCCTGATGATGGAAGATACATTTTTGCAGCCAACCATCCCTGGGGTGGCTTAGACGGACATATTGCCATGGTTATGATAGGGAAGAAATATGGTAAGGATAAGTATAAATGTCTTGTGAACGACCTCCTTATGAACCTGAAGAACCTTCATGGCGTATTCATCCCTGTTAATAAGCATGGTAAACAGGATTCCATGCTGGCAGAACAACTTGATACTGCATTCAAATCCGAAACACAAATCCTGACTTTTCCGTCCGGACTGGTAAGCCGGAAGATCAAGGGACAGGTTATGGACCTGGAATGGAAAAAAAGCTTTATCAATAAAGCAAAACAGTATCAGAGAGAAATCATCCCAATACACATGGGAGGTGAAAATTCGAATTTCTTTTATCGTTTATACAGATTCAGGAAATCTATTGGTATTAAAGCAAACATCGAGATGCTTTATTTAATAGACGAAACATATAGGCACCGCGGCAAGCATATTACTGTCACGATTGGTGAACCTATCCCCTGGCAAACTTTCGACAAATCAAAGCGGCCATTGGCATGGGCAAAATGGGTGAAAGACAAGGTCTATAAATTGGATGGAGTGGAAAATGTTCCGCTATAGCTATCCGCAATAATCTTTTGTATCCATTCATGCTGGGTTTAGATTTACTTGAAGCAAAGAAACTTAGTATTTTATTGCTTTCGATGCGACAGAATCACAGGAAAAGAAAGAGTTACCGTGGTTTGTTTGCGTGGAATAGACTCGATATAGATTGAGCCTCCGTGATTGTTCATGATCTGACGGGCCAGGCTGAGACCAACACCGGAGCCATCCTCCTTGGTGGAAAAGAAGGGAACAAATACCTGGTCAATCAAATCTTCAGGGATACCAAGCCCATTATCCGCAATCTTTAGCAAAATCCGCTTTCCCTCTTTTTCTATACTGATTTTAAGCCTACGCTTTTCGTCATTATTCTCCATTGCCTCAAAGGAGTTTTTCAGAAGGTTGAGCAGAACCATCTCCAACTGTTGTTTGTCTGCTTGTATTATTTCCCCGGGATGCTGATTCTGAGTTGTAATCCTGATCTCCTTTTCCCTGGCTTCCTGCGAAAGTAGCAGAACGACACTTTCAATAGCTCTGGCCAGAATGATCCTCTCCTTTTTTGGGGGTGGAAGGAGTGAAAGCCGGCGGTATTCCTCTGTAAATTTCATAAGTCCCTCCCCGGTAGATTCAATTACCTTGAGCCCTTCCTGTATTCTGAGGGTTTCTGGGTTTATCTGTTTTTGAATCCTGGATTGCATGGATTTGGTAAGGGAAAGCATGGGAGCTACAGCATTCATAATCTCATGGGTGAGTACACGTATGATCTTTTGCCATGAGTCTGCTTCATTCTTATGCAATTCCTCCTCAATATTCTGCAGAGAAAACAGGCGATAGGTCTCATCAAAAATGTTCACCTCTTTAAGCCTGAAGCTGAATAGTTGTTCCCTGCCGGGCCCTTCCCGGGAATCAGACCAGGATGTAATCCTGATCACCTCCGGGTGATCCGGTCTGGCTTTTGAAATTAAGGTCCAGAGTTTTTTATTGAGGGATCTGATTCCGTTTAGATGACTGATGCTGTGTCCGGACAGGAGGTTCATGGCAGCTCTGTTGACGAAAAGGGGTTCACCACTTTCATAGAAACAAAGCAATCCCATATCCGCAGAATTAATTACCTGATCCATGATCTGGTTGTACCGAATCCGCTCTAGCCTTCCGGCGTTCATTCCCTGTTTTATGGCATTGGACCGCTCCTTCAATCCCTTGAACATGGCTCCTGATGTGTTGAATTGAATTTCGGGGCTTTCCTCAAGTCCGATGGAATCAATGAACTGCTCCATTACACGGCCAAGCTGAAGCACATACCTGGTTAGAAGGATTGCCTGCAGCCCAATGACCAGTATACCGATAATCAGTGTAAAAACAAGCTCCACATCAAGGCTTTGAATGAGAAAAACAAAACCCAGTGAAGAGAGGATCAACAAGCCTGTTCTACACATAATATTCCAGAAGAAAATTCGACCTTCACGGGTCTTACTGAATATCATAGCTTCGCATTTTGTTATAAAGAGTCGATCTGGCTACACCAAGCTCACGGGCCACTTTGGACAGATTTCCCTTGTTCCGCAGAATGGATTCCCTGATGGTCATTAACTCAAGTTCCAGGAGTGTTGGCCTTCTGACTTCCTTCCACTTCTGACCACCCTCTCCTGGCAATATATCCCCTGGCTCTATCAAGCGTTCTTCTGTAAGCAAAACTGCACGTTCAATGCTGTGTTGTAACTGCCTTACATTTCCGGGCCAGGAATGGTTCCTGATCAGATCAAGTGCTTGTCCAGAAAAGCCAAGTCCTTGTTTATGATATTTTTCTGAATGTTTTTCAAGAAAATACTGTGCCAGATCCAGAGCATCTCTTCCTCTTTCCCGTAGAGGGGGAGCCGTAATTTCAATGGTGTTGATCCGGTAAAAAAGATCCTCCCGGAATTCCTTCCGGCGAATCAATTCCCTTAAATCCTGATTAGTAGCCGAAATCAGCCTGAAATCAGCAGATATGGGTTTATTGGAGCCAAGCCGGTAGATTTCACGGTTCTGCAAGACATTTAAGAGCTTGGCCTGCATCTCAGGAGATAAATTACCGATTTCATCCAGGAAGAGAGTACCCCCGGAGGCAATCTCAATCCTTCCAGCTTTATCAGCCTTTGCATCAGTAAAGGCTCCTTTTGTATGTCCGAACAATTCACTCTCAAAAAGCGATTCACTGATTGAACCCAGATCAACATGCACAAATACTTCACCGGAGCGACGTGATTCCTGATGAATCTGCCGGGCGATTAATTCCTTTCCTGTCCCGTTTTCTCCAAGAACCAGGACATTGGTATCGGATGAAGAAACCTTCGCAATGGTTTTGTAAACCGCTAGCATCTGTGGAGATTTACCCTGCATCCTGTCGTGCCCGGAATGAAGACAGGTATTCAGATGATCCTTTTTTGATTCTAACTGTTTTATCCTGAACCGTGAATTACTGAGTAATAAGCCCGAGCGTATAGTAGCTAACAGTTTTTCATTATCCCAGGGCTTAGCAATGAAATCCGTTGCACCGCATTTGATGGCCTCTATGGCCAGGTCCACCTCGCTGTAGGCAGTAATCATGATCACTACCGTTTCCGGATCATCACCTAGTATCCGCCGAAGCCAGCCGATACCTTCTTTTCCATCGGTAGCTCCCCGTGTAAAGTTCATATCCATAATGATAAGATCTACCTGCTGGGTTTCCAGGATGCCCGGGATCAGGTCGGGCTGTTTGATACAGGTCACATGATCGGACACATCCTCAAGAAGCTGATTCAAAGCTGATAACACATTGGAATTGTCATCCACCACTAAGATATTCCCTTGCATACTGTCTTATTATGATACACTATTATGCTTAAAGTCTGTATAAATATATAAACTGTATTAATATAAGTCAACTATCTTTGATGAAATTCCGGGGTCAGATATGTAATACAAAATATATCAGTATATTACAGGTGTTGGCATGGCAATTGAATTATTGAAGAAAAATGACTCATGAGCTTCTCCCATATTAAAATGATCCTGCGGATCCTGATCCAGAACCGGAAGTCAACCCTTATCAATTTTCTGGGTTTGATCCTGGGCCTGACTTCCTTTGTGATTATTTTCAGCTGGATCCGAACTGAATATTCTATGGACCGTTTTCATGTTAGGGGGGACCAATTGTTTCAGCTGGTTATTCAGTTTCCGGAGGGGATACTGGATCCAAATACTCCCTATGCGCTGGCCCCGGAAATGAAAGAAGCTTTTCCTGAAGTAGAAAATTATAGCAGATTGGTCAGGCTGGAAACCCAAATAAACTCATCATTTGATTTTTTCCCTGATGATTCTGATAATGAGCCGGTTTATGAAACCAGGGTTGCCATGGTTGATACCGGTTTCTTTAATATGTTTTCATTCAATGAACTGCATGGAGATATTAATCATGGAATTGCACAAACTGACGGTGTCATCCTCAGTAGTGAACTGGCACGGAAATATTATGGCGAAACAAATCCTGTGGGCTTGCAGATTCTGATGAATGGAAGTCAATTGCTGGAGGTAGCAGGGGTGGTAGAGGTGCCGGATCACTCGCAGTTCAACTATGATCTCTTCCTTCCGGTTAATCAGAATATTCATAGAAGCTGGAACTGGCGTGACCCGTCCTTCATCCTCTTGAAACCAGCCGTAAACCTGGATGATTTTAAAAGTAAAATAACATCTTTTCTAAATGCAACAATGCCAAATCCGCTACCAGGGGAATTCATCCTGAAGGCAATTTCGATCAAAAAGACCAACCTCGTTTTCGGTAAGCGAAATGAATTTCTTCTATTTTCAGGCATCGCAGTCTTGATACTCATCATTGTGGCCTTTAATTACATGAATCTGTCAACTGCCAATTATACCCGTAGGATCAAGGAAATGAGCCTGCGGAAAATAAACGGAGCCACACCCGGATTACTCAGGAATCAGCTAATCACGGAGACCCTTATTCAAACCAGTCTGGCCTTGTTTATTGCATTTTTTTTGGCCGAACTTGCGCTTCCCCGTTTAAGCGATTTCTTTCAGGAAACGGTTCTCATTGGCTATACAGAGCATTCGGCTGTTCTCCCGGGTTACATCCTTCTAATTCTTATATTCAGTCTGCTTTCAGTAGCCTACCCGGTTGCCATTTTTACGAAGGGTAATCCAACAGAAGTACTGAGGGACTCCAGTATTAAGGGTAAAAGGCGCTCCAATATCCTGCTCATTACCACCATCCTGCAGTTTACTATTTCCGTCACGCTGCTGATCACCAGCCTGATGGTCGTGAAACAGGTTCGCTTTGCCAGGAACTTACCCCCTGGCCTTAATGTGCAGCATGTAATTAAGGTTCCACTGAACCCGCGAATTGAACAAAAATTAGTTGCCTTTTTCGATGAACTGGAATCAAATCCTGGAATCCTGGAGACAACTGCCGGTCAGAAAAACCCTGTGAACGAAGATTATAAAACAAAAATTAACTGGCCAAACAGGAATCCATCAACGGATCCATTGGTCCGCTACTCGATTTGTTTGCCTGATTTTCCTGCTTTTTTTGGTCATGAGATTATAATGGGACGAAACTTCAGAGACCAGGATTTCTCTGACCGGTCAGGTTTTCTAATCAACGAAGCTGCATGCGAGCTTCTGGGGAAAGAAAATCCGGTTGGCACGCAGTTGGAGATGTGGGGACAGCAAGGAGAAATTCTGGGTGTTTTTAAAAACTATCATCATATCTCGGTGCATTCAAAAATTATGCCCCATGTGGTTACGAGCAATCCAATGCACTACCGGCAACTCAGATATGTTTTCATCAGGCTTGCTTCCCAGGATCAGGAGCAAAGCATCGCTTTTATTAAAGAAAAATTTCAACAATTTGCCGGGGATTTCCCCTTCATATACACCTACCTGAGTGACGAGACGGAGCAGTTGTATGCCAAGGAAATCCGCCTTTCAAAAATCCTGATATACTTTACCTTTCTGGCCCTGTTGATCTCTTGTTTGGGGATATTCGGACTGGCTCAGTTTAGTGTAGAACGGAAAGTAAAAGACCTGACCATCAGACGGGTTTTTGGAGCGTCAATGGGGAAGATCATACAACTTGCCCAGCAGGAGATGCTGCGCCGGATTGGTCTCGCAATTATCATAGCCATCCCCATTGCTTATTTTCTGCTAAATCATTGGCTCCGTACATTTGCCTACCGTGCGGATCTGGGTTGGTTAATCTTTTTTCTTGGAGGGATTATCGGTATTGTCATTACCTTTTTGACCACACTGATGGGTATACGAAGCTCACTAAAAAAGAAACCTTCCGAAATCCTGAATCAGAACTAAAACGCCCCGGGATTTGAAAAAGGAAATTCTGGATTGGATAATAAAAAACTATTTTTATACAGTTCAATTAATTTCAGCGCACAATGAAAAGTCGAATTTTTAATCAACTGCTATTAGGCATCCTTATCTTTCTCTTTTCAACCCATCAGGTTTACTCTCAGTTAGAACACGATCACAACCACAGGTATTACCCTGAGTCGGATCCACTCGTACTTGAGAAACTGGAACAATGGCAGGACCTGAAATTCGGGTTGCTGATGCACTGGGGAACATACAGTCAGTGGGGGATTGTGGAATCCTGGTCCATATGTCCCGAAGACTATGGCTGGTGTAAAAGAGTATCGGGTAAAAATCCACAAAGCTATTACCAGTACAAGAAGGAGTACGAAAGCCTGATAAGCACCTTCAACCCGGTTGAATTCAATCCCGATAAATGGGCGAAAGCTGCAAAATCGGCCGGGATGAAATATGTTGTTTTTACTACAAAGCATCACGATGGGTTTTGTATGTGGGACACCAAAGAGACAGACTATAAGATTACCGGCGAAGCCTGCCCGTTTCACACCAACACTCAAGCCGATATTACCGGGGAAATATTTAACGCTTTCCGCGAGCAAGAATTATGGACGGGTGCATATTTTTCAAAACCCGACTGGCACAGTGACAATTACTGGTGGCCATACTTCCCGCCATTAGACAGGAATGTAAATTACGATCCTGAGATTTACCCCGAACGCTGGGAGAAGTTCGTTCAGTTTACCCACAACCAGGTCATGGAATTGATGACCGGGTACGGTAAGATTGATATTCTCTGGCTCGACGGCGGTTGGGTGAGAAAGAAGGATAGAAGCAGCATTCAGGACTATTATATTAATAGTGCTCAAAATACTAATTCAGGATTTCTGAAGTCGGGAATTGTGAATCAGGATATCCGCATGGATGAACTTGTTGAAAAGGCGCGTATAAAACAACCCGGACTGATCGTGGTGGACCGGGCGGTTCCCGGCCCAAACCAGAATTACCTGACACCCGAAAATACGGTTCCAGATAAAGCGATCCCCTATCCCTGGGAGTCCTGCATCATCTCAGGAGGAGGCTGGTCATGGGTGTCGCCGGAAAAAGCAACGTATAAAACACCCCGTGAAACGATCCATATGCTTGTGGATATTGTTTCCAAGGGGGGCAACCTGTTACTCAATATAGCCCCCGGACCGAAAGGTAAATGGCATCCTGAAGCATATGAATTGCTGGCAGGGATAGGGGAATGGATGGATGTAAACTCCGAAGCTATTTATGGAACCCGTGCGATTACACCTTATAAGGAAGGCAATGTCTGTCTGACCCAGAATAAAGATAATCACACTGTCTATGCAATCTATCTTGCCGGTGAGGGAGAAACCAATCCACCGGCCCGTCTATCACTGGGAAGCGTTCAACCCGCCGCTGATGCGAAAATTACAATGCTTGGTGTCAAAGGAAAATTAAAATGGAAAAAAGCAGATAAAGGATTTGTGGTTGAGGTTCCTGAGGCAGCACAGGAGAGACCTCCCTGTGATCACGCCTGGGTGTTTAAAATTGATAAAGTCAAATAAGTATTCAATCACTGGGGTATTTATTCGATTCGTTATGGTCTATATGAA
Organism: Bacteroidales bacterium; assembly: GCA_029938715.1. GTDB lineage: Bacteria > Bacteroidota > Bacteroidia > Bacteroidales. The sequence goes on from JAOZUK010000086.1 coordinate 7,583, forward strand.
TTGTTTCTTTGTATTGCGCCTGTAATTTATCCAGGCGTATTTTCAGGTTATCAATAACTTCTTGATATTCAGGATTATCCATCAAATTATTCATTTCTAAAGGATCGTTTTCCAGATCATAAAACTCCCATGAATCAATCAGGTCATAAAAATGAATAAGTTTATATCGATCGGTTCTGATTCCGTAGTGTGGTGTTGCGCCAAATCCCTTTTCATAGTAATGATAGTATAATGCATCCCTCCATTTAGAATCAGTCTCTTGCCAGATTGAACGCAAAGAATTTCCCTGCATTTCCGCAGGTACACTAATTCCTGCCATATGGAGCAACGTGGGGGCTATATCCAGGTTTTGTACCAGTAAATCAGTTTGTGAATTTTCTTTAATCTCTGGAGGGAATTTTATGACCAGGGGAGTCCGCATTGCTTCCTCATACATAAAACGTTTGTCGAACAGGCCATGTTCGCCAAGGTAAAATCCCTGATCAGATGTATAAACGACTATAGTGTTTTCCTCTAATCCATTTTCTTGCAGGAAATTCAGGACCTGCCCCACACTTTCATCAACCGAAACGATACAACGCAGGTAGTCCTCCATATAACGCCTGTATTTCCAGTGATCGAATTTATCCTCATTGTCTTTTACCTGGAAAAATTCTACCTCCTCTTTTTGATAAGCCTCATTCCACTTTTGCCGCTCTTCAGGGGTTAACCTTTCCAGCCTCCTCCAGTATTCACCAGGAGCCCAGTGATTAACCGATACGGTATCACACGCATTACATGGAATCTTGTAATCCATGCGGATATCCATGTGATCTTTAACCGTTAGCATCTGTTTTTGAAGGGCTTCCCTACCTTCATAATTATCATAGAAATTTGCCGGGAGTGGAAATTCTTTATCATCAAACAGCTCCAGGTTCTTTAGTGCCGGCATCCAGCTACGGTGTGGTGCTTTGTGATGCATCATCAGGCAAAATGGTTTGTCCTTATCCCTGTTTTTCAGCCAACTGGTAGAAAGTTCTGTAATGATTTCAGTAACATAACCTTCATAGGTGGTATCTTTTCCTGAACTGATAAAATCTGGGTTGTAATAATCACCCTGCCCGGGCAAAACATTCCAGTAATCGAATCCAGTGGGGTGGCTTTTCAAGTGCCACTTTCCAATCATGGCTGTTTGATAGCCATGTTGCCTTAGAATTTTTGGAAAGGTTTGCTGTGCTCCGTCAAAAACCTGTTCGTTACCAGGTACCCCGTTCAGGTGTGAAAATATTCCTGTGAGGATTACTGCCCTGCTGGGCGCACAGATTGAATTTGTAACAAAGGCCTTATTAAAAATGATACCCTTTTCGGCTATTTTGTCAATGTTAGGTGTTTCAATAAGTTTTGATCCATATGCGCTTATTGCCTGATAAGCATGGTCATCTGACATGATAAAAACAATATTTGGCTTTATATATTCTGTTTCTTCACACTGCTGAAATAAAACAGTTGCTCCAAAAAGAGTTGCGTATAAAACCGATTTCAAATTCAACTTTGGCAAGTTCATGTTCTTGTTTTCGAATAGAAGAAATGGATGTTTTACAAAATCTTTCAGCATAAAATTATGGTAGTTTTTTATTTTGTAAATTCTTTTCTTGATTATTTTCACTAAAACATAGATTATGCGTGAATTTTTCAATGATCTTTTTGAGCATAACTATATTTATATGAAATTGATTGGATAAAAAATCATTCTAAAGCAAGGTATCATGAATAAAATACGAAACCTGATTGCAATATTCCTAATACTGACTTTTTCGGTCAGTGCACAAGATGACGATTTTCTGAAAAAACAGCTTCAGTTCTTAGAGCAAATAGAAGGGAGTTACGAAGGATTTAAAACCAGTGAGTGTAAGAACATTATTTCCTACCTCAGTTTGCGAAACGACATTACAGACGGCTTGATTACCCGGGCAAGCAATGGAGCAATGGAGATAGAATGGCAGACCCAGTCGATCCCTGACTATTTTACAGCTGATGGGGCCAGTTTTGTGTGGCTTGCAGATATTGATAATAGCAGTACAGTAAATTTCGATGTTTTTATTGATGGAGAAAAACGGTTTACTTTTCCCTCGGGAACGAAAAAGTCATGGACATTATCTCATCCGGATGGAGCTATACTGAATTTCCAGTTATTTAATTTTGACCAGCATGGGGACAGCCAGGGGTATATGACTCTGTATGCTCCAAAAAGCTGGTTAAAGTCCGGTAAACCATTAAGTATTAAAATTGTAGGTGAGGCTGCCGGTGAAAATACCTGGGTTATTATTTTTAAAGCCGATGATATTATTTCTTATCTCGGAAAATCAACTGAATTTCAGGTGTGGCTTGATGTTGCCATTACTACAGATCAGGGCAAAAATGATGTTGTTGTAACTGCTCCGTCCAACCTTGCCGGCAAAAAATTATTCTACGTTTCGGGAGAGAAGAAAGGCAGCATTATACTTGAGGAAAAAGATGGCATTTCCACAGCACAGTTCAATCTGGATGGGGATTTTCAAAACCAAAAATTTATTGTCAGTGATGACAACAGCGAGTTATTATATCTCGATAATTTTAAGAAAGATACCATATTGAGAAAACTATTACCCAAAGCAGTTTTAATAAATAAACTTACAGTCAGCAACGGGCTATTCAAAGCAAAAAGCCGAAGGCTCTATAAGCCGAAGACTGTAAAAAGTCTCATGGCTTTGAACGGCTCAAAGCTTAGCAAAGGGAAAATATACCTGATGAATTCCAGCCATCAGGACATTGCATGGATGGACAGTCCTGAGAAATGTGTACTTGAACGTGACACGATGCTGATTACTCCCTTAATTGAACAAGCACAGACTAACCCCAATTACCGTTTCGATATTGAAGATGCCCTGATGATTAAAGAATACATTGAAAGACATCCTGACAGGAAAGAGAGTATTAGCCAATTTTTTAAAGAGGGAAAGATCTCATGTGGCTCAAGCTATACACAACCTTATGAAGAGATGTATTCGGGAGAAGCATTAATCAGGCAGTTCTATTTTGGAAGGAAATGGCTTAAGGATGAATTTGGCTATGATGCGAATACCTACTGGAATGTTGATGTACCCGGCAGGACACTTCAGATGCCCCAGATATTAAAAAAATCTGGTACAACTTATATGATGATCAGCAGGCATGAGGAGGGGATATTTAACTGGTTTAGCCCTGATGGATCTTTTGTGACAACCTATTCTCCGGGTCATTACGGCAAAGCCTATACGCCAATGCATAAGGATTTTTATGAGGCTGCAGAATATCTTGCTACCAGTTCAATGGTGTGGGAAAAGTATTATTCTGAAAGCTCATCTGAGGTTGTTGTACCACTCCTCTCAGACTGGGATATGAGTCCGGCTAACGACTATTCCCACATCATAAACCAATGGGAAAGCATTTCAGAATTAACAGATGAAAATGGTGTGAAAACCAACATTAACTTACCGCGATTTAAGATTGTTACAGCACCAACATTTTTTAACTCTTTTGTTGCTGCATCAGACCCACTGCCAACTATCACTGGTGAACGCCCGGCATTGTGGCTTTACATCCACGGTCCCGGACATCAAAAAGCGCTGAAGGCTAGCCGTGAGGGAGGTATCTTGCTAACTATGGCTGAAAAATTTGCAACCATAGATGCCATGACGGGTCAATCATTTAATAGTTATCCGACATCCCGTTTGCATAATGCGTGGGAGGCTAAGATCTACCCCGATCATGGATGGGGAGGTAAGAATGGCCAGATTACAGATGACCTGTTCAGAAGAAAATTTGAGTTCGCCCGGAATGAAGCGAAACAAATCCTTGAAAATTCAAGCCGTTCCATATCCTCAAAAATAAAAACAGAGCTAAAAAAGGGAACTCCAGTAGTTGTATTTAATAGCCTGAGCTGGGAAAGAACTGATATAGTGAATTTTCAGGTTAATTTTGAAGAAGGTGAGGCAAGATCTCTTAAAGTGAAGGATGCAGACGGAAATAATATTCCTGTCCAGTGCCAGGTCGATAAACAATTCTCCGATGGAAGTATCAAATCGGCAAAAATTTACCTGGTTGCCAAAAACATACCTTCCATAGGTTATAAAACCTATTACATACAAGCTTCAGAAACAAATGCGAAATCGAACAAGGAGCCTTCTCTGGAAAATGAGTACTATAAAATTGCATTTGCCGATGGTGGTCTAAAAAGTATTTACGACAAAAGCCTACTGAAGGAATTAGTTGATGATTCGAAGTTTGTTGCCGGTGAGGTGTTTACCATGCAATCGGTGGGTAATGGTGCAGGAGAGTTTGAGATGATTCAACAACCCACGATGGACGGGTTTGACCAAACGGGAAATCACTCAGGAGGTTGGGAAACAAAGGAGTGGGGAGATATTTATTGTTCCTGGGTAAAACGCACAAAACTGCCCCATGCAGTGATAGAACAAAAGATTATTCTTTACCATACCATAAAAAGAGTGGATTTTAATATTGCCCTATTAAACTGGGAAGGCGAGCTGTTTCGTGAATTCCGCATGGCGTTGCCGTTGAAAATGGAAGAAGCCCAGGTTGCCTACGAGGTTCCGTTTGGTGTGGTTGAGGTAGGAAAGGATGAAATGGAAGGAGCCGCTGGAGAACGGTATAACGTTCCAGCCAAAGACCTCCATCCCAGGGGAATTGAAAACTGGATAGGGGCAACGGATCATTCTATTGGTGTGACACTTAGTTCGTCTGTGGCAGTAGCAGATTATATGGACCCAACCGATCATCCGGTTTCTTATCCAATATTACAACCGGTGTTGTTGGCATCGCGGGTGAGTTGCCATGGTGAGGGAAACAAGTACCTGCAAACCGGGAATCATTATTTCTCCTTCTCACTTAGTTCGCATCAACCCGGTTGGAAGAATGGATTCCGCTCAGGTAGACAAGCCAATGAGAAACTGTTTGCAGTTGTAAATCCTGCAGCATATAAAAGTGCCTCTTTGCCTGAATCACAAAGCTTTTTTGGCGTAGCCTCTTCCAACCTGATTATTTCGACCATAAAAAAAGCTGAAGACGATAACAGCATCATTGTTCGAATTTATGATGCAGAAGGGAAAGACACCAAATCAGTATTAAGAACTTCCGGTACATTTGAAACAGCCTTGCAAACCAATCTGATTGAAGAAATCATTAAGCCTGTTAAGGTTAATAATTCTGGTGTAGCTCTTCAGATCGGCCATCACCAGATTGAAACGATAATGTTGAAAAAATAGAAACTATGACAATGGGTTATCTTCAATTCCTTTTTTTAATAAGCTCAATGGTAATTAGTGCGCAATCTCAGACCTTGGATACAGAAACTATCCTTAATGGTTATGAGAAGAAAATTGAAGGACAAGATTTTAGTTATCAATCTTCTATTCCTGTTGCGAAGGAATGTTTGCTAGTTAGAGCTACAAACGGGAAATCGACAATGGAGTGGGAAACAGCTTCAGTTCCATCAAATATTAAAGGAGAGTATGTCACTTTTGCCTGGCTGGCTGGCCTTGGTTCAAGCCCCGGACCTGCGAAATTTAATGTTGAAGTAAACGGTATTCAGAAATTTTCTTTCTGGACCAAAGACAAAAACCAATGGGAAGATGTAGCAGAAGACGGCTCTGTTCTATCATTCAAAAATGATATGATTGACCGGAGCGGAGATCGCTTTGGATTTATGTATCTCAAAGTGCCCAGGGAAAAAATTAAGAAAGGAGAGTCACTCAGAATTAGAATTACTGGCGAAAAATTCGAAAAAGAATCTTGGTATATGACCTTCAAATTTGCTCTTGAAAGTGGATTGAGTTTCAGATCATTCCCAGCGTTGATCACTGAAGATGGAAAAGAAAAACAGCTTGGAGTAGCAGCAATTACTCATTTTGGAAATCCGGCAGTTGCCAAAATTTATATTGATGGAAAACTATTGAAAGAGGCATCCATTAAGTTCGGCTATAATTATATGAAATTGGCACTTCCTAAAGTGGAAAAGGAAAAACAAGTTTCATATAAGCTGATTGTAGGAGATTTTATTGATAAGGGAAAAATAACTCTTAATCCTGTTCGCAAATGGCGTGTTAATTTTGTGCAGCATGCTCATACTGATATCGGTTATACACGCTCACAAACAGAAATACTAGGTGAACATTTGCGCTATATTGATTATGCACTGGACTATTGCGATTTGACTGACAACTACCCTGACGCTTCTAAATTTCGATGGACCTGTGAAGCAACATGGCCTGTGAATGAATATTTGCGTTCGCGACCTTCTGAGCAAGTTGAACGATTAAAAAAGCGTGTAGCCGAAGGGCGAATTGAAATTGCAGGAATGTATTTCAACTTTGATGAACTACCCGATGAGCAGATATTGGCAGCATCCCTTCAGCCTTTGAAAAAGATAAAGGAAATAGGACTGGACGTAAAAGTGGCCATGCAAAACGATGTAAATGGCATCGGTTGGTGTCTGAACGACTATTACAGTGATTTGGGAGTTAAATACCTTAACATGGGGACTCACGGACACAGGGCTTTGATTGCCTTTGATAAGCCTACCCTTTTCTGGTGGGAATCTCCATCAGGAAATAAAATGCTGGCTTACCGTGCAGAACATTATATGACCGGGAATTTTTTCGAGATCCATAAAGACGATTTTGACGCTTTCGAAGAGAAGCTATTAACCTACCTCTCGGATTTGAAAAACAAAGGATACAAATACAACCTGATTTCCATTCAACACTCGGGTTATTTTACCGATAATTCTCCTCCATCCACACAAGCGTCGAATATGATAAAAAAGTGGAACGAAAAATATACATGGCCAAAATTGAAAACTGCTACTGCCACTGAGTTTTTTGAGGAAATGGAGACCCGGTATGGCAATGAGTTTCAGACAATACGTGGTGCATGGCCTGATTGGTGGACTGATGGATTTGGTGCTTCTGCCCGCGAAGTGGCAACAACACGCCGGGCTCAGACAGACTTGATTGCAAATATGGCAGGACTTACGATGGCAGCAATTCTGGGGTCTGATTTACCGGAGGAGATTGACAACAGGATGTACTGGGCAAACAATGCTTTGCTGTTTTATACAGAACATACAGTTGGTTATCACGGCAGTGTACGTGAGCCCTTTCATAAATACACCATGGAGCAGCGGGCGTTAAAAGAATCCTATGCCTGGGAAGCTGGTCGTCGCTCAAAAATGATTGGTGAAGAGGCACTTGGACTATTACAATCGCATATTAAACGTGAGAAAGATCCATCGCTTGTGGTTTTCAACTCGCTGAACTGGGAAAGAAGTGGTTTGGTTACTGCCTATATCGATCATCAGATTGTACCGAGATATCAGGAATTTAATCTGGTTGATGAGAAAGGAAATAAAGCAAAAGCACAAGCAGTTGAAACCCATTCTGATGGCACCTACTGGTCTATTTGGGTCGATAAGGTTCCCGCTTTTGGATATAAAAAATACCTCATATTGCTAGGTGAAAACGAGCAGGCAAAATCGGAGGAGGCATCAGAAATTCCTGAGCTGGAAAACCAGTGGTATACTATAAAAATAGATGCTGAACGTGCGGCAATTTCAAGTCTGTTTGACAAAGATCTGAACAAGGAATTAGTTGACCAGGATGCCACCTGGAAACTGGGTGAATTTATTTATGAAACCCTGGGGAATCGTTCCCAAATGGAGGCCTTTTACCTGGATGATTACCAACGGGAACCACTTGACTCAGCCTGGTTTGAGCGCTATGAAGAGGGCGAAATATGGAATACTGTTTACTTCAAAGGAAATACGAAAGCAGCCATCAATGACAGGGGTTATGAATTTGAAATCAGATTATTTAATACTACAAAGCGTATAGATATTGCCTATTCAATTCAAAAGAAATTAGTTACTGATCCTGAGGGAATTTACATCGCGTTTCCATTTTTGCTAGATGGGGGTGTTTTGTCTTTTGATGTGCAGGGTGGTGAGATTCGTGCTGGAATTGATCAAATTCCAGGCTCATCAAATGATTGGAATGTTGTACAAAACTATGCCAGGATTAAGGATGAAAAAGGACAAATATTATTAAGCTCTCCGGAAATTCCGATGATGCAATTTGGAGCCATAAATACCGGACGGTACAAAGCTGGGGCGACACCAGAATCTACGCACATTTATGGATGGCCCATGAATAACTACTGGACGACCAATTTTAATCCGGAGCAACATGGCGGAATTAGTTGGGTTTATAATATAAGTAGTTCAAGCAATCAATCACAAACGGAGGCTACCAGATTTGGTTGGGGCAACCGGGTGCCGTTTTTAGCACGCGTCTTTACCGGAGGTGGGAAAGGTGATGAATCATGGCAAAAATCAATTATTCAGGGATGGCCCCTAAATGTAATCCTGGTGAGTTCTACACCAGATAAAAACGGAAGTTCATGTATTTTGCATATTCGAGAAATTGAAGGAAAAAATGCTGATTTGAAATCATTAAAATTGGCCAATAACAGGCCTTTGATGATTAGACAAGCGAATGTGTTAGGAGAAGAAATAATTCCTGGGTCTGTTCAATTAGAGCCCTATGAAACGAAATTCATAAAATTAGACTGGTAGCCGGAAAATGTATTCCAATGACACACAGAGAAAGAATACTCCATATCCTTAAAGGTGAACAGCCAGATCAGGTTCCCTGGTGCGGCGATCTTGATTATTGGGCAAATTCATTGATAAAAAGGGGGCTGAAACCGCCCGGATTTGTTCAGTCTGATGAATATATCCAATGGCATTGTGATTTAAATGTGGGTTTTTATCTGCAGGGTTATTTCCCTTATAGGCAGATCATTGAGAATTGTGAGATCATTGAATGGAACGAAGGCCACAGAAGGTTTAAGGAAATCAAAACTACGGTTGGCTCGGTAAGGGAATGTTGGGAATATATGCCGGAATCATATACAGAAGGGCCCATCGAACATTTCCTGAAAACGGAAACAGATTTGCCAGTAATGAAACACATATATGAGAACACCCGGTTTGAACCTGATTATGATTTTGCGGTTAAACGCAGATCCCAGATTGGGGATCAGGGTGTGGTGCTCTGTTATTTGCCCAAAAGCCCATTCATGCATTTGTTGGCTCTGGAAGCTGGTGTACTGTCATTAACAATGCTTGCCATGACAAGGCCCGATGAGTTTCAGGAGTTGTTAGATGTCATGAAAAATGCCTTTGACCTGGCAGCACAGATTGCTGTTGACAGCCCGGCCGAGGTTCTGATGATCCCTGAAAATCTTTCATCCGAAATGGTTGGTCCCGATTTTTTCGAATTGTATATGCGGGCATATCAGGAGGAATGGACAGCTAAAATCAAAGCGGCAGGGAAGTATTCATTTATTCATATTGATGGCACAATGGCAGGGTTGTTGAATCAGGAAGCTTCTGTTGGATTTACTGTACTGGAAGCTTTAACACCACATCCTGTAGGCGATTTAAAATGGGAAGAATTGGCAGATTTTGCAGGTGACTCAAAGAGTGTTTTATGGGGTGGAATTCCCGGAGTGTATTTCACCGAAAATGTGAGTGAGAAAGAATTTGAGCGTCATGTTAAACATATGCTCGGTATCATGGTAAAAGAACCCCGTTATGTACTCGGTGTTGCAGACCAGGTTCCACCGGATGGTTTGGAAAGCAGGGTAAAGCGTGTTGCCCAAATGGTTAAAAAATATGGAAGATATCAATAG
>JAOZUK010000737.1 GCA_029938715.1 Bacteroidales bacterium
GATCGGGGGGACTATACAGAAGTATCCATCCATGGTCTTTCATTGTTGCTCACCACGCACAGGGGCAGTAAGGCTTTCAGTATGAGTCCTTATCAGGGCAATGAAAAGGATATTAAGCCGGTGATTGATTTTAGCTATGATCAGGAAAAGGTAACTCCTTATTCCTATTCGGTCTATCTGGATGATCAGAAAATTCAGGTGGATTTTGGTTTGTCCCATAATTCTGCAGCCTACGCTTTGCAGTTTGAGCAGGAGGCCCCGGCTTACCTGATTATAAATTCCTCAAAGGGAAGAATGAATTGGGATGGCCATGCCATCACCGGTTATCGGCAACTGGGGAATGATACCAGGGTATATTTGTATCTGGTTCCTGATGTGCTACCCCAAAAGGTTTCATCATTGAATGGAGGGAGTCTGGTAGAATCCACCGGAACGGATGGTCAAAATGCAAACCTGGTATTATCATATCCCAGTGGAACCACTACCTTGAATGTGAAATATGGCATTTCATTTATCGATGAAGATCAGGCTCAAAAAAATATGGAGCGTGAAGTGGCTAAGAAGTCAGTGGCACAGTTACAATCTGCAGGGCGGGATATCTGGAATAAAGCCTTGGGTAAAATAAAAATAGATGGTGGTACAAAGGATCAGCAAACTGTTTTTTATACCTCCCTCTATCGCTTTTTCGAACGGCAGGTTTCTATTTCGGAAGATGGACGATACTACAGTCCTTTTGATAAAGAAGTTCATGACGATCTTGGGCGTCCCTTCTATACCGATGATTGGATTTGGGACTCATACAGGGCGCACCATCCCCTTAGGATCCTGATCGATGCCAAGGTGGAGGAGCATATCCTGAATTCCTTTGTGTTAATGGCCGAGCAATCGGACCAGATGTGGTTACCGACTTTCCCTAAGATAACAGGAGACAGCCACAGTATGAATTCAAATCATGGAGTGGCTACCATTCTGGATGCCCATCGCAAAGGCCTGGGTAATTTTGATTTGAACCGGGCTTACGAAGCTTCAAAACTTGCTATCACTGAGAAGACCCTGGCTCCCTGGTCGGGTAAACCTGCTGGAAAACTGGATGATTTTTACAAAGAGCATGGCTATTTTCCAGCACTCTATGAAGGGGAAGAGGAGACAATTCCCGAGGTGCACTTCTTTGAGGCCCGTCAACCGGTTGCTGTTACACTGGGAACTTCATATGATCAATGGTGCCTGGCACTACTCGCGGAGGAGTTGGGTAAAAAAGATGAAGCAGATTATTTTATGAAAGCATCATTCAATTACCGGAACCTCTACAACCACGAAACGAAATTCTTTCATCCAAAGGACGCCGAAGGAAATTTCATTGAACCCTTTGATTATAAATTTTCCGGAGGAATGGGAGCAAGGCATTATTATGATGAAAA
>JAOZUK010000267.1 GCA_029938715.1 Bacteroidales bacterium
ACATCACCTGGCTTTAACTCCAGGGTCTCCACATCGGGTGCCAGAAACAGACGTGTATCTTTTTCGTGATCATTAAACTTATGGGTCTGCATCATCACATCCTCGAACCTGCCCAGGTAGGGACCTGCCTGTAAAGTGGCGGCCGGACCCACTCCATCCGGACCTGTGAAGGCCCTGATGATCATGGCATTGGACCCCCATCCTGATTTGGTATGGTCGCCATACTTCGCCAGAAAAGCATTCTGATCGGGTAGCAGGTGCCCTTTCATGGGAAAGGTCTTTGAAAAATCGATCTCCCTGTCTTCCATCCCACTGGCCGCAATACGTGTGAACCGATGCTGCTGTATGGATGAAGTGATGGTAAGCAACCTGAAATGAACCTGAGCATCTTCAATTATCAGGGGTTTTAATACCTCATAGCGCACCTTAAAAAAGCTCCGTAATTCGTCCAGTTGAGGTGTTTCCCAGATGTCGGCAGTGACTTTGATGCTGCCATCGGCACTGGTATAGTTCATCTGAATATCGTACCAGTTTGGACCGGTACTCCTGTATATGGTGCTTTCGTATTTGGAGTGCTGCCACTCCTTCCCGTCGTAAAAACTGAGGAAACTGTGTCCGGCCAGGTTATCATGCTGGGGCTGTCCACTCCAGAAAGCTTCCTGACTCATGGCCCTGAAATCGGCGATGGCCACTCCACCGATGCCCGCAAACTTAAAAGGTACATAGCAGGTGGTCTCAGTCACCCCTGTTGAAGAGTGGAAATAGTCCATCCAGGCTCCCAGCGATGACCAGTGTTTGGTCATATGCCTTCCCCAGTTCTGGTACAGATGCAGTGAGGTAAGTGTCATTTGCTCATAGGGCTCCAGGTAGAGGGGAAAAAAAGTTTCGCTAAAGGCCGTATCGAGTGGATTGTAAAACTTCTCCTCCTTCTCTCCTCCAAAATTCTTGGAAACCTGAACCACCAGAGGCATGGGATGACCCTCCTTATCCAGGACTGCCCCTCCTTCTACAATAGCTCCTCCTTCTACAGACTTGTGGCCGATATATATCTTTCTTGCCTTGCCGTCATTGGTAAGGCTAAAAGAGGCAGTCTCATACCGGTTGGGAAATTCATACAGCTGTTTCTGGAAACTGCTGGAAGTTACCGTACCGATCTCATAGTACCCTTTCCTGGAATTATAGTGCAAGGGTACTTTACCTTCAATCAGGGTAAAAGCCTGGTCGGGTAACGGTTCTTCCTCCCCGAACAAAGGAAAATTGAACACCTGCTTGGTCCCTGCCACAAATGATTTGCAATTAAATTCTACAGGGGCGATCCCTTTCACCTTTAATGTCCCTCCTCCGAAATCGGCTTCAGCATGCCAGGCAATTTCAGCCAGCATCTTTTCCGGGTAGCAATAAAGGGTCAGATCGCCTTTCAAGGGTGCCACTTCACCATCAGCGGAGGTAGGTTGAATGTCAAACCAGTGCACTTCGCAAAAGTACGGACCTCGCCTGTACAGGTTGATGCGGGAACTCTCTTTAAAATGTCTGGAGGAATAGACCTTCCCGTTTTCATCCTCCAACTCCATCCACAACCACTCCTTCTGTTTATCGTCCACTAGCAAATGTGGTTTTTCCAGTTGGCCAGTCACCTTGTACTCCTCTGCCAGCACCTGAAATGCAGTCCGCGAAGCATCGGTGTAGTTAACTTCCAGGGCAGGCCTGACCGATACAGGCTGGTTCTTGAAGTCATCGGCCCATTGGTCCTTCGGGGCCCGGACACATTGAACTGTCAAGGCAATTAGAAAAATATAGGTAAGCTGTCTCTGGATGAAGTGAAGTGTTGTCATGGATTGTTGGTTTGCTGATGGATATTCCTGTTACAACTTCTTAATCAAAATATTACGGTATTCAACAGTCATGGGTGGGCCTACGTGAACCTGCACCCCCAGAAGGCCATCCATGGTCCGGTTTTCTGTATCATCATCGATCACCACGCTCATGATGTGTCCGTTGATCATATGAATCATTGTGTTTCCCCGAACAATAAGATGGCATTGATTCCAGTCCTCCTTAAATACATATTCCTGCAGCTGATCCTTCTCTCCTACCGTACCTATTAAAGCGGGATCTTTTCCTTCCGTGATTCGGGTGACCTGACCCCTCAAGGCAAGAAAAGTCCTTCCCCTCTCTTCATAATTCTGGCCATTCCATTGTCCTTTTCCATCAATATCAGATTGGTACCCCTTTAGAGCCCATGGGACTTCAGGCACCTCGTAGCTTCTGTAATTGATACCCGAATTTCCCTCCTCTGAGATCTTGTACTCCAGTTTCAATTCAAAGTCTCCGGTGGTTCCTCCACGCCAGATCAGAAAGGTATTCTGGTCCACGATGGTTTCCGGGATGATTGTACCCACTATAGATCCATCCTTTACGCTCCAGTACACAGGATCTCCATCCCATCCATCGAGGGTTGTTCCATCAAAAATCCGGACAAAGCCATCCTGGCTTTCATGAGGCTCCTTTTCAAACTGTGGTTGTGCTGAAACAAACATCCCGGTAACCACCAGGAAACACAATGCGACACTAATTCTTGGATTTAATAATTTCATAGTTTTAAGTTTTACTGAATGAAATCCACTCCAGTTTCACTCTCCATCCCAGAGTCCGATTTAACGATCAACCTGGCGGACCCTGCCTGCCCTGGAATACTTCTCAGGACTGCCACAGCTTTTCCATAGAATAAGGGATGTGTCTCATCGGTAAACACATCATGGCCCATCTGGTTCCCATTGGCAACGCCCATAAATCGGGCTGCCCCTTCCACTTCGAATTCAAGCATATCCATGGCCAGAGGACAAACAGTTCCCTCTGCATCAACCATTTCAATGGTGATATAACATAGATCCATCCCATTGGCATCCAGGTGTACACGATCAGGAGTTAAACGCAATTTATCCGGTGCTCCGGCAGTTTTCAAATTTGTTTCACCTATAGGCTCTCCTCTCTTATAAACCACTGCTTTCAGCTCGCCTGATTCATAGGGCACATCAATCCAGCGCAGTCGGTATGCATCCACAATTTCAAAATAGGGATTCTTCCGGTCTTCCAGGTTTACTGTATAATCAAAGCTCTCTGTCATGGAGCGGGAGGTTTTCACCAGATCGGGATCCATCTTTTTCCTGCGTCCCAGGCTCTTACCGTTCAGGAATAGTTCTGCTTCATCCCCATCGGTATAGAGAACTACAGGGATTGGATCTCCTTCGTGGCCTTCCCAGTTCCAGTGAGGTGACAGATGCATGGTATGGTCCTTTTGGTTCCAAAGGCTGCGGTAGTTGTAGTAGGAGTCTTTTGGAAGCCCTGCCAGATCCACAATTCCAAAATAGCTGCTGCGTGCATCGTACCCCTCTTTTGTGGTCTTAAACCTTCCTTTCGACCCGGGATAATTCTGGGTTGTAACGGGAGTGGGCTCACCCAGGTAATCAAATCCGGTCCAGACAAATTCTCCTGCTATAAAAGTATCGATCCGCATATATTCAAACTCAATTTCGGGTATATCCGACCAGTGAGCCGAGGTGAGCATATAGGCAGTCATCTCTCCATCGTCGGTCCAGTCGTTCTTGGCCCTGGGGAAAGGCAACTTATAGGCTCCTCTGGTCCCAAATGCAGAAGCCGATTCACTGTAGATAAGGGGCATATCCGGATAGGCCTTCCTTGTGGAAACATAACGTCGGTCATAATTCCACCCCGAGGTCTCCAGGGCATCCAGGATATGTTTTCCATCACCCGATACCGATTCAATGTGACAACCCATGGTGGTGGGACGGGTATGGTCATGCTTTTTAAAATAGCTTACCATATGGGCCACATGCTCAGCAGCCCTTCCATCTGAGTCAAGCAAAAGGTCGGGTATCTCATTTCCGATGGACCACAAGAAGACACTGGGGTGATTCCGGTCCCGACGCACAAAATTCCTTACCTCAGCTTCTGCATAGTTGTCCACATATTCACCGGTGGTGCAATCCACACTGGCTGTGGTGCCATACTTATCAAATAGCTCATTAAATACAATAATCCCCATGCGGTCGCAAAGATCCAGTACCTCGGGGGCACAGGCATTGTGACTAGTTCGAAGGGCATTCACTCCCATCTCCTTCATGATCTGCAGCTGGCGTTCCATGGCCCTGGGAAAAAATGCAGCTCCCAGTGGGCCGTGATCGTGGTGAAGGTTCACTCCATAAAGCTGCACCCTTCTTCCATTGAGATGAAATCCGTCATCGGCTGTCCACTCAAAGTTGCGGATACCGAAAGTGGAGGAGGCTGTGTGGAGCACTTTTTTTCCCGCTTTCAATCGGGCAGTACAGCTATAAAGATAGGGATGCTCGATATCCCAGATATAGGGCTGTGTGATCTCTATTTCAAACTCCTCTTCCAACTCCTTTCCGGCATTAAGAGTGAGCTTGCGTTCGACTTTTTTAACGATGTTTCCGGCTGGATCTACAATTCCAATTTCCAACAGTGCTTCTCCGGAAGAGCCAGAGTTATTGGTTACCTCTATCTTTACCCGCACTGTTGCCTGCTTACCAGATACTTTCGGAGTGGTTACATAGATACCCCAGACAGGGATGTGCATTGGATCCACCAGCCTCATGCCGATCTTCCTGTAAATACCGGCACCCGGATACCAGCGGGAACCATGTTCACGGGTATCAGCATGCACCGTCAACACATTGGTTCCACCAAAAACAGCAGCTTCAGTGGCATCAATCCAGAATGAGTTATATCCATACACCCAGGAACCCACCTTTTGACCATTCAGGTAAACATTGGGATTGGCCATAACTCCGTCGAACAGGAACTGGAGCCTCTGGCCATCTGCTTCAGACGGAAGATCAAAACTCTTGCGATACCATCCTTCACCCCACCAGGGTAGTTTTCCTGAACCTCCATAGGATTTCAGGGGCCCAAAGGGACCGCTGATGGCCCAGTCGTGAGGCAGGTCCACCGACTCCCATTCCGAATCATCAAACCC
>JAOZUK010000738.1 GCA_029938715.1 Bacteroidales bacterium
CCCACCTGCACCACCGGTGCAAGTCCGCAGGCCCCAACACATCGCAAACAGCTCAGTGAAAATAAACCATTTACATCGGTTTCACCAACTTCAATCTCCAGTTGCTTCTTAAATTCGTTAAGCACTGTTTCAGCACCCCTTACATAACATGCAGTTCCTGTACAGATTGAGATTGGGTGTTTTCCTTTAGGGATCATGGTAAAGAAGGAGTAGAAAGTGACCACCCCATACACTTTGGCTGCTGAAATTTCCATTTTTTCTGAGATGATCTCCTGTACCTCAGCGGGTAAATACCCAAAGGTCCCCTGGCATTTATGCAGTACATTGATCAGTTCGCCTTCCAGGTTGCCGAATGAATCACAAATGGCATGGATCTTATCCACCTGGTCCTGTCTGAGTTCTATTTTTACGCTTGACATAACTATCTATATTATTACCAATTAAACCTGGAATATCTTCTTTCGCTTATCGAAATAGTGCGTATGCAACAATTCATGCGCCTTCTCACTCAAAGGCTCACCCAGGAATTCATCGTATAGCTTCAGAATATAGGGATTCTCATGTGATTTCCTGATTGTTTTTTCCTCATCCTCCCTATAAATTGCCTTGGTTCTGGCTTGAAGAATAGATGCATCCCCATGATGAAGAGGCTGACCACCACCACCGATACATCCACCCGGACAAGCCATTACTTCAATGGCATGGTATTTCGACTTTCCGGCTTTCACTTCGTCAAGCAATTTCCTGGCATTGCCTAATCCATGTGCAATTCCTATGTGGATGTCAAGTCCATCGAAATCAACGGTGGCAGAACGAATCCCGGCCATTCCTCTGAGTTGTTCAAAATCGACCTTCTCAAGTGTTTTCCCGGTATGGAGTTCATATGCTGTCCTGGTGGCAGCCTCAATAACACCTCCAGTTGCACCAAAAATAACACCGGCACCTGAAGACTCTCCCAGTGGAGCATCAAAATCATCCTCCTCCAGTTTGTTCAGGTCCATGTTGGCCTGCTTGATCAGATGAGCCAGTTCACGGGTAGAGATACTGAAATCTACATCAGGATTACCATCTACACTGAACTCCTCTCGCTGACACTCATATTTTTTGGCAAGGCAGGGCATGATAGAAATCACCACCAGATCTTTGCGGTCCACTTCAATCTTATCTGCAAAATAGGTCTTGGCAATGGCTCCAAACATCTGTTGAGGAGATCGTGCAGTGGATGGTACATCTTTCAGATCAGGATAGTTGTATTCGAAAAAATTCACCCACCCAGGGCAGCAGGAGGTAAGCATGGGTAGCTTTACATTTTCATCACCTTCGAGGTGCTTTTTCAATCGTCCCAACAATTCGGTTCCTTCCTCCATGATGGTAAGGTCGGCAGCAAAATCGGTATCAAATACATAATCAAATCCCA
>JAOZUK010000739.1 GCA_029938715.1 Bacteroidales bacterium
ATATCATAGATCCAGGAGATGATGACATTGATGAATGCACCAAGGATCAGTAGCCAGAGTACCAGGTCGATACTCCATTCGGGAAGCCCCCATCTAGGGAAAATAAGGCTTGTGGCTTCAAGGATAATAAATGCTGTTCCTGCGTAGATGGCCAGTGACCGATGGACATTGCGTCTTTTCACCTCTTTCCAGAAGTGGGAAAGTCCTTTGGATTTGTCAGGCATGATGTACAGGTATTGGTTATATGCAAGTTACAACCTACTGTGATACAAGTCAAATGCCCTCCCCAGCCTTTAATAAGGCTTGAACATCTTCTTCAGGGAAGGAACCATCCCCTTTGGGTCCCACATTGAGCAGCAAATTTGCATCAATGGCCTGCGCATCGTCCAGCATTTTCAAAATATCATCTGCACTCTTGTGGTTACCGTCGTGCCGCTTATTATAGCCCCAGGCATGTGGTTGCAGGGTATTGCAAATTTCACGGGGTTTATCTTTATTCAGTTCATAGACCATTCTGGCTACCTCAAATTGTTCTCCAACACGCGCGTTCCCTCCTCTTTCAGGGGCCATGAAATCCTCATCACCATTTGCTCCCTGCTTAAATGAGATCAGTGCATGAGGGGAAAGCGACCTTACAAGTGCATAAGTGGAATCAATGGGGAAGAGGTCCGGACGGCTGTAATAACCCATAATGGGATCAAACCAGATTCCTGCAATGTTGGGGTATTGGGTGAGAATTTCTCTTAACTGCGCATGTACAAATTCCACATAGATTTGAAAATCAGATTCTTTCTCATACTTATATTCAGGCTGTGGCTCTTTATATGCCGGCCGGGCATTTGCCCAGCCACTCTCCCTGGAATAAAAGTAGGGATGCTTCCAGTCGGCTCCATAAGAGTAGTAGAGGAAAAGTGCCAACCCTTTCTGTTCACACGCATCATAAAGCTCTTTTATCAGATCACGTCCGGCCGGGGAGTTGAGCACATTAAACTCAGTGGCTTCAGTTTCAAACAGGCAAAAGCCATCGTGGTGTTTGGAGGTGATGGTGATGTACTTCATACCGGCTTTAAGGGCAATATCTGTAATCTGTTCTGCACTGAATGCAGAGGCTGTAAAGCGGTCCTTTAGTTTTGCGTATTCAGCCACAGGGATGGTATCTCTCAATTGGACCCATTCTCCCTTTTCGAGCAGACTGTACAACCCATAATGGATGAACATCCCGTATTTCGCTTTTTGAAACCATTCCAGGTTGGTACCCCGGGGATCAGCCCTGAATGCTTCATCCAGGTCAGCCAGATATGCTGGCACTTCCCTTTCCGGGCTGCATGCACTTATAATTATCAGAGCCAGCAGGTATAACAAGACTGGTGTCCTTTTTAATTTTTTCATAGGTACAAGAGTTTAATCTGATAAAGG
>JAOZUK010000740.1 GCA_029938715.1 Bacteroidales bacterium
ACTTTCTACTTGTTTACTTTTTACTTTCTACTTTCTACTTTCTACTTTCTACTTTTCACTTGCTACTTTTCACTTGCTTACTTTTTACTTGATACTTATTTACCGCCTTTACCTCACTTATGGCAATCACAGGGATGTATTTGAAAAAGAGCAATACCCCGAAAATAAAAATGCCAAGGGTACCCAAATAGATCGAAACCTCCACAAAAGTGGGTGAATAGTCTGCCCATGCAGAGGGCAGGTAATTTTTTGTTAGTGATGTAATTACAATATTAAATCGTTCAAACCACATCCCGACGTTGATCCCTATAGAGATAAAAAATACGATCAGCAAATTGCTCCTGATTTTCTTAAACCACATGAGCTGGGGTACAAGGGCATTGAAGATCACCATTCCCCAGAACTGAGTGGTAAACTCTCCGGTGATCCGGTTATGGAAGAAGGTGAAGATCTCATATTCGTTCCCGGAGTACCATGCCACAAAGATCTCTGTCAGGTAGGCTGTACCCATGATCAAAGAGACAAAGACCAGGATCTTGGCAACCTTATCAAGGTGTGCATTGGTCACATAATCTTCAAGTTTGTATATCTTTCTCATGATGATCATCAGAGTCATTACCATGCCAAATCCAGAGAAGATAGCCCCCACCACAAAATAGGGAGGGAAGATGGTGGTGTGCCAGCCGGGCTCCACCGAAACCGCAAAGTCGGTTGATACAATGGAGTGAACAGAAACCACCAGTACTGCTGCAATACCACCAAGGATATAGCTGAGTCCCTCGTATCGCTTCCATTCTCCCACTGAACCTCTCCAGCCCATGGCAAAAAAGCCATATGCTGCCTTTTTGACTTTCGATTTTGCATTGTCACGAATGGTTGCAAAGTCGGGTATCATGCCCAGGTACCAGAAAGAGGCAGATATGAGCAGGTATGCAGAGATGGCAATAAAGTCCCAGAATAGGGGTGAATTATAGTTGACCCAGAGTGGTCCCCGGGTATTGGGATAGGGGAAAATAAAGAAGAAATTCCAGATCCGCCCCATGTGGAGGGCCGGGAAGAGCGCGGCACAGCCCACAGCCACAACAGTCATTGCTTCGGCAGCACGATTGATGGACGATCGCCACTCCTGTCGCAGGATCAGCAGGAATATGGAAAAGGCGGTTCCGGCGTGACCGATTCCGATCCACCATACAAAATTGATAATGGCCCAACCCCATCCAACGGTATTGTTTACTCCCCAGGTACCGATCCCGGTGGAAATAGTCACATAGATGGCCCAGCCTCCCAACAGCATCAGAATGGAACTGATGCCAAGTCCCACGATCCACCAGAACTTGGGCCGTTCGTAGAGCGGCGCAGTGATGTCTGTAGTGATCTGATTCAGGGATTTATTTCCCAGTATCAGCGGTCCCCTTA
>JAOZUK010000741.1 GCA_029938715.1 Bacteroidales bacterium
ATGGGCCCACCCGAAGACTTTAACAACTTCTTCAACGCGGTTATTGACGAAACCACCTTTGATAAACTGGCTGGTTTTATCGATCGCGCCAAAGAGGATGCCGACGCCGAGGTAATCATTGGCGGTGGATATGATAAGTCGGTTGGATATTTTATTGAACCCACTGTAATCCTGGCCGCCAATCCCAAGTACATCACCATGGAAGAGGAGTTGTTCGGTCCGGTTCTGACCATCTATGTTTATGAAGATGATAAGATCCAGGAGACCACGGATATTTTGAATGAGACCTCCATGTATGCACTAACCGGAGCGATCTTCTCACAGGACCGTTATGCCATTGAGTGGCTCACCAAGAAGTTATCCAATTGTGCTGGAAACTTCTATATCAACGATAAGCCCACCGGAGCAGTGGTTGGACAGCAGCCCTTTGGCGGAGCCCGTGGATCGGGTACCAACGATAAGGCCGGTTCCATGATTAACCTGTTGAGGTGGGTATCGCCAAGGACCATAAAAGAGACGTTTGTCCCAGCTAAGGATTACAGGTATCCGTTTATGGATGGGGAATAAAACATAAATCTCCAGGATTCAATTTCTTGAAGTTTTACAATTGGTTTTGTTGAAAGTCTCAGGTACTGGAATAGCAAGCAGTACTCTTTTTTGTCTAATTTTACAAAATGAAAGAGTTTTTTCTGAAAATATGGCCCGTGCTGAAGAATAAGTATGTGATCACCATTTCGGTGTTTGCCATATGGATGCTCTTCTTTGATCAGAACAACCTGGTGGACCGCATGAGGATGTCTTCAGAGATCAGGCAACTGGAAGACGACCGGGAGTACTACATCGATCAGATTGAGAAAGACTCTACCCGTTTTCATGAACTCACCACCGATAAGGACAACCTGGAAAAATACGCCCGCGAACAGTTTCTTATGAAGAAAAAGAATGAGGATGTATTTGTGGTGATTGAAGAAAAAAAATAATACACAGAGGTCTTTCTTATCGGGTGCAGATACTTCCTTGTGTGCCGAAATGTTTCATCTCTCCTCTCAGGGTATAACCCAACAAGAGAACAAGGCAATGGATATGCGGATGCAGGCTCAGGTTTTGCCCGCAGGGAGGAATGCTGTATAATCTCAATTTTGTAGCTTTGATATAAATAAACCGTCTGGAGAAACCAGACAAATTACAGTTGATAATAGCGATAATGATGCAAATGAAGATAAAACTGGTCGAAAATCTATTAACTCGGCTGGAGATTCCAGACAAAGTATAGATAATAGAAGAAATGAAGATACCTATGAAAATATAAACTATGGATTATGTAATTGACCGTCTGGAGATTCCAGATAACAACCATAACAATAAAAAGGTTTCGTGATGGAAAAATTAATAAATAGCCTTTTGATGGGCATAAAT
>JAOZUK010000742.1 GCA_029938715.1 Bacteroidales bacterium
CCGGAGAACGGGGGGCGGAAACCCGCAATATTCCCGCCAGTCATGTCATTTGCAAAAAGCGCAAATGAAACGCCTGTCATGAATATTGCAATGGGCTTCCGCCCCCCTTATCTCCTATTGCCTTGGAAAATCTAAAATTCAATTCCCCTTTTCCATTTTGCCAAAATAGGGTTACAATATCTTCTATCCATCCGTAAGGATAAGCTTTATTACTTTTAATCAAGGAGGTATTAAAATGGGCAAAAGTCTTAGAACTAAATTCATGGATCATATGGTTCTTCATCGATTTTCACATCACACTATAAACAATTATATGTCAGCAATGAAGAAACTTGCAAAATTTTATAACAAATCCCCAGATCTGCTGACCAACGAGGAGCTTCAAGATTATCTGCTCTATCTTCTTCGGGATCGAAAATTAGCATGGGCCACATGCAATCTTCATTTGACGGCTCTTTCATGTTTTTACAAAAATGTCCTTCAATGGGATGAGAGAAAATTTAAATTGCCGCCGCGGCCAAGAATTAAAAAGCTGCCTAATATTTTGAGTGTGGAAGAGGTGAAAAGGCTGTTCGAGTCCGCTGTCAATCTCAAACACCGTGTGTTACTTAAAACGGCTTACAGTGCCGGTCTTAGAATCAGCGAAGTTGTGAGGCTCAAACCCAGGCATATCGAAAGTGATCCATCAAGAATGATGATTAGAATAGAACAAGGCAAGGGCAGAAAAGATCGATATACAGTTCTATCCCGTCATTTGCTTGATGAACTCAGAATCTATTGGCAGAAATATAAACCTGTCGAATGGATTTTTCCCGGTATTAATCAAGAAAAACACATTGGCTATACAGCCGCCAGGGGTGCTTTTATCAAAGCAAAAAAAAAGCCGGTATAAGAAGAGGCCGAAGTTTTCATAGCCTGCGCCACAGCTTTGCAACTCATCTCCTTGCCCAGGGAACAGATCTTTATACCATCAAACAACACCTTGGTCATTCTTCTCTAAAAACCACCATTGTTTATCTTCATTTGATTCAACAAAAGGTCACAGAATTTAAAAGCCCTCTTGATGCCATGTATGAGGATCAGGAGGATCAAAAATGATGAATTCATGTGAAGTCGCAGACATTTTTAGGATTTATGGTAAGGATTATCAAAAAGAAAATTTTCTTTCTTATAAAAAGCTCAAGGTTATGAATCATATCACAGTTTGTCGAACTGCCCAGTTAGGGGGCCATATAGAACAATGCGATCAATGTGGTTTTGAACGTATTGCTTATAACTCATGCAGAGACAGGCATTGTCCCAAATGCCAGACTATGGTTAAAGAAAAATGGCTTAATGACCGGAAAGCCGATTTACTACCTTGTAATTATTTTCATTTGGTCTTCACTGTTCCACACAAACTAAATCCGAT
>JAOZUK010000743.1 GCA_029938715.1 Bacteroidales bacterium
CCATGTTAACAGCCGGCTGTGAGATCTATCAGCTACTGGATCAATAGTACTTCTCTATCACATCAATCATATTCACATCCAATACCTTAATGCTGAAATCTCCTTTTTCGGAAACCCCGGTAAAACGGATATGCCTGATCATTTCGTAAAGACCCGACTTTCCATTTTCCTGTTTTTTGCGATGAGACACCCAAATCTGCAACTTATCAGACCTTAATACTATTAGCCGCTTCAGCTTCCAGGATTCCGTTGATTCAGATGCTTTTCACCGCGGAGGATAGGGAGCATCTATTATGATTGGTCTTTTATTGGTATATGTTACAGACTTGGCTGTTGTCGACACTAAGGACAAAATAAATCGGGTGTAGAAGGGGCGTGTAGATACTTATTATCCTGCTATTAACTATATTGAATAATAAATGGATATTATTTAGCTCTTATGAATGTTTATTATCCGTTTAGTAACCAATAAGGCTAATATTCAGATTATTTATATCCCTTTCGTATGAGATGGAAACACGTTTGGTTTTACAATTCAGGATGTGGTGAGGGAATTTCAGGAGAAGAGCGTGTCCATCTGGCCAGGATACTTGTAAACATGGTCGATAAGGGTATACTCTGTAAAATAGCCCGGGACACCCTAATCCGCAACTTATCAAACCTTAATATCCTCGAATATTGACAGTTAAGAAATCACATGTAGAAAGCCGCACAAAACAGGAGAACCGGAAACGTTTCGATCATGATCCGCGCGGACTGGGTGCCATGTTAACAGCCGGCTGTGAGATCTATCAGCTACTGGATCAATAGTACTTCTCTATCACATCAATCATATTCACATCCAATACCTTAATGCTAAAATTGCCCGATTCGGAAACTCCTGTAAAACGGATGTGCCTGATCATTTCATACAGACCCGACTTTCCATCCTTAAAGAGGAGCTCCACAGTAATGTAGTTGTTGGAATCCTCAGCAGGTTTATCGTGACGAACTATGACACTTTTTAGATCGGCAAAATTCACATCGGTTTTGTTAGAACCCTGATATACCGGAAAATCTGAAGTATCGCAAGAGGATGAGGAGGAGGTAGAGATATTTGTCACTACAGTGGCCTCATCATTGAGGTCAACGATCCTTACCTTCAGCTCCCGGTCCTGGGCATAAATACCAGTTGCTATCATTGCAATTAACAGTGCTGTAATTAATCTTTTCACTTGCATATCTATCCATTTAAAAATCGTGCAAAAGATACTTATTTTCTAATCCACTTGTCTTATCAACTTGTCTTATTGATCAAGATCCATTGACTAAATAGCAGGAAATCTATTCGGAATGAAAGGCAACTATGTATTTATGCTGAAAATCAGCTTCTGATTTTCTGTTTAACTCTCCCCCTTCACTGTAAAGAAC
>JAOZUK010000744.1 GCA_029938715.1 Bacteroidales bacterium
GGTAAGGAAGAGGTCCCGGGTTCAATTCCCGGCATTGGCTCTGATAAATAGAAATTTAAAATAATAAACAAGTAGTTAATTAATTAAACAAGTTATGGCTAAGGAAAAATTTGATAGGTCCAAACCGCACGTCAATGTCGGTACCATCGGTCATGTTGACCACGGTAAAACCACTTTGACCGCTGCTATTACAACAGTCCTTGCAAAAAAGGGTCTCTCTGAAATCAGGGATTTTGACTCTATTGACAATGCACCGGAAGAAAAAGAGCGTGGTATTACCATTAATACGGCCCACGTTGAATATTCAACTGCATCTCGTCACTATGCGCACGTTGACTGTCCCGGTCACGCTGACTACGTAAAGAATATGGTAACTGGTGCTGCACAGATGGACGGTGCAATTATTGTTGTTGCCGGAACAGATGGTCCTATGCCACAAACCCGGGAGCATATCCTCCTGGCTCGCCAGGTGAACGTTCCTAAGATTGTTGTTTTCATTAACAAGGTCGACATGGTTGATGATGACGAGATTCTTGAGCTGGTTGAGATGGAAATTCGTGAATTGCTCGATTTCTACGGTTTCGACGGTGACAATACTCCCGTTATTCACGGTTCTGCACTGGGTGCACTGAACGGAGAAGAAAAGTGGGAAGAAAAAGTTATGGAGCTGATGGATGCTGTGGATTCTTTTATCCCCATTCCTCCCCGTGAAATTGAAAAAGACTTCCTGATGCCCGTTGAGGACGTATTCTCAATTACTGGTCGTGGTACTGTTGCCACAGGTCGTATTGAAACTGGTATTGTAAACAGTGGTGACGAGATGAACCTGATCGGACTTGGTGCTGAAGGTCGTAAGACTGTTGTAACTGGCGTTGAGATGTTCCGTAAGATCCTTGATCGCGGTGAAGCTGGTGACAATGTTGGTCTGCTGCTTCGTGGTGTAGACAAGAAGGAGATTAAGAGGGGTATGGTTATTGCCAAGCCCGGATCGATTACTCCCCACACTGAGTTTCAAGCTCAGGTTTACGTTCTTAAGAAAGAAGAAGGTGGACGCCACACTCCATTCCATAATAACTATCGTCCCCAGTTTTATCTGCGTACCCTTGACGTAACCGGAGAAATTCAGCTTCCCGAAGGAACTGAGATGGTTATGCCTGGTGACGATGTGGAGATCACTGTAAAACTGATCTACCCTGTAGCTGTTAACGTAGGTCTGCGTTTCGCGATTCGTGAAGGTGGACGTACTGTTGGTGCTGGTCAGGTTATTAAGATTAGTCAATAGTATTTAGCAACTGAATTTAATAGAGAGCACGGGTCTGTCATGGACCCGGCTTCTCTGTTTAAATACGTTAGGTACACGGGTGTAGCTCAGTTGGTAGAGCACTGGTCTCCAAAACCAGGTGTCGGG
>JAOZUK010000745.1 GCA_029938715.1 Bacteroidales bacterium
CATGGTGGTGAGCGGTTTAGCGAAGCAGTTGTGATAAATGATGAAATTCTCACGGAACTTGATTCTTTGAGTCCCCTGGCCCCACTTCACAATCCCGTAAATGTGGCAGGTATAAAAGCGGGACAAAAGATTTTCGCTACAGTTCCACATGTAGCTGTATTCGACACTGCATTCCACTCTACCCTGCCATCTTACGCATTTCTTTACGGCTTGCCCTATGAGTATTACCAAAAAAATAAGATCCGACGCTATGGATTCCATGGTAGTTCACATGCATACATTTGTCTTAAAGCCTCACAGTATTTAAAACGTCGCGTAAACGAACTTAAGATTGTGAATTGTCACCTTGGAAACGGTGCTTCACTTTGTGCTATTGAGCATGGCCGCTCCATCGATACTTCAATGGGCTTTACTCCCGGAGAGGGCTTGATCATGGGAACCCGCTGTGGTGATCTGGACCCGGGTATTATGAGTTATTTGGAACGGGAACTAGGAGTCACAGGGTCAGATATTGATCTGATTCTTAATAAAGATAGTGGCTTACTTGGACTCTCAGGTATTTCTGGCGACATGCGAGAAGTTGAAACAGCTGCCATGAATAGTGATGTCAGAGCCCTGGTGGCATTAAAGGCTTTTACATACCGAATTCGCAAATATATTGGGTCTTATATTGCAGCCATGGGTGGGATTGATGTGCTGGTTTTTACTGGTGGTATCGGACAGGGTAGTGCCGGTGTACGTTCACTTGCACTACAAGGGCTTCAGTGCATGGGAATAAACATTGACGAACAACTCAACCGGGAAGCCAGGGGATTCACTGAGATTTGCCGTATCTCAACTGAGGATTCGCCTGTTATAGTACTTATTATACCCACTGACGAAGAACGTATGATTGCTCGCCAATCGCTTCGTTCCTTAAGCAGGTCGTATTTAAAAGACATTGTAAAAACGCAACAAACTGAATCCTTTCCTATTGAAGTCTCCGCACACCATATTCATCTTTCGCAGGAACATGTTGAGGCAATATACGGCAAAGGTCACCAGTTGACTTGGCATAGCGACCTTTCACAGCCCGGCCAGTTTGCTTGCAAAGAACAACTTACCATTACAGGGCCCAAAGGAAGTATTGAAAGGGTACGCGTGCTGGGACCACCAAGGGCTGACACTCAGGTAGAGATTGCCATGACTGAGCAGTTTAAACTGGGCATCCATCCTCCCATTCGTGAATCGGGAGATATTGAAGGTACACCAGGATGCACACTCGAAAGTCCTTCTGGCAAAGTAGAGATTAAAGAGGGTGTTATTTGTGCATTGCGACACATTCATATGACACCTGCCGATGCATTGCGATATGGTGTAAAGGACAGAACAGTTGTAAAGGTTCGTGTATCAGGAGATCGTGAACTT
>JAOZUK010000746.1 GCA_029938715.1 Bacteroidales bacterium
CTCCCAATGCACCAAAAACCGCAACTCCCATGGTTACCGGCAGTAAAAACTGCATAACACTAACACCGAGATTTCCCAGTCCGGCATTTAATCCCAGTGAAGTTCCCTGTACTTTCTTAGGAAAGAAATAGGAGATATTTGACATGGAAGAAGCAAAGTTCCCGCCCCCAAATCCGGAAAGTGCTGCTAAAATAGCAAAGGTCATAAAAGGTGTGGTTGGATCCTGAAGGGCAATGCCCACACCAATGGCAGGAATTAACAATAAAAAGGTGGTTGTAAAAATTACATTTCTCCCCCCACCAATTGCAATTAAGAACGAATTTGGGATTCGCAGGGTGGCACCAGCCAGACCTGCAATTGCCGGCAAAGTGTAATAGAGGCTATTGATGGATTTCAGTTGTTCAGTTAGTTCACCAGGATAATCGGCCCTTGAAATGGAAGTGTTTCTGATAATGGCTTCAAACTCCTGGCTTAGCATCCCAAAAGTGAATCCCAGTTTTTCCATGCCGACAATAATGATACTCCACATGAGCCATATGGAAAATGCAAGTAAGAGTGCTGGAATTGAGATCCATAGGTTTCTTTTTGCGATTTTATTCCCGGTCTCTTTCCAGAACTTCGCATCTTCAACATTCCAATGTTCTATATTACTTTTCATTTCATTTGGTTGGATTAGTTGTCTTTAACCTCAATATTAAAAGCCGTTTCCGGTGAGTTTCTTCTGTTTAACTTTACGATGGTATTGTGCATCCAGAACAGACAAAGTGCCGAGAGGAATAACATAAACAGCCAGCAGGAAGTCCACAAACCAGTACCCTCTAACAAATATCCGAAAATAATCGGGCAAAAGAAACCACCCAACCCGCCTAACACACCCACCATTCCGCCAACTACACCCACTTCATCCGGGAAATAGTCGGGAATGTGTTTGTATACTGCTGCTTTTCCTATCCCCCATATACTTCCGATCAGAATAACCAGAACGGCGAAAATCCAGACATTTGCCTGAAAGTAGATTTTAGTAACTCCCTTTCCAAGCAGCTGTTTACGGTTAACATTATCGCCTACCTTTACAATCGGTTCCTGCCAAACATCTTTAGTTGGGAAAACTGCAATCTTAGAATCAGCTATTTCCTTATCCTCATTTTTAACCTTAACGGGATATTCATTCTCCCCTATTTTGATCATATTTTCCGACACAAAAGTCACCACTCCATCCTGCCTGGCCATGATCCCCTGACCGGGTGAAGTAATTTCCATTTTTGGAATAAATAGCATCGCACAAATTGCTACTGATGCTCCCAGCACCCAGTACATGATTTTTCTGGCACCATACTGATCGGACAAAAAACCACCGGCAGCACGTATCACTCCGGATGGTAAACTAAATAGTGCAGCAAAAATAC
>JAOZUK010000747.1 GCA_029938715.1 Bacteroidales bacterium
CCAGCTGCCGAAGAAAAAGGTGGAATTGCAGTACTGCACACCACCCTGAAGACCAAATTCATTGAAGGTGGCGCCAGTTTTATGGGCGCTGTGCTTCTGTGCTTGATTTTCGGTCTGGCTCTGTCTTTTGAAAGGGTTATTTACCTGAACCTTGCCGCTACCAATACTGACAAGCTTCTCCAGGAAGTTGAAGAAGCGCTGAACAGTGGCGGAGTTGAAGCTGCCAAAGAATTATGCCGCAACACCCGCGGTCCTGTAGCCAGTATCTTTTACCAGGGTCTGGATCGTATTGATGAAGGAATTGATGTGGTCGAAAAATCAGTTGTATCCTATGGTAGTGTACAGATGGGCCTTATGGAGAAAAACCTTAGCTGGATCTCCTTGTTTATCGCCATCGCTCCTATGCTTGGTTTCATGGGTACAGTAATTGGTATGATCGATGCATTTGATCAAATCCAGATACAGGGAGATATGTCTCCAACCGTTGTAGCGGGTGGTATCAAGGTCGCCCTTATTACAACTGTTACCGGTCTGATGGTGGCCATCATCCTCCAGATTTTCTACAATTACCTGATATCTCAAATTGACGGTATCGTCAATAAGATGGAAGACTCTTCTATCTCACTTGTAGACATGCTGGTAAAACACAATCTTAAAAAATAAGAGGCTATGGCTTTTTCCAAATTAACAAAAATCATTTTGTGGGTGGTTGCTGGTATCTCCCTCATCGTGGTTCTTTTCTTCTACATCGGACCCAAGACCGTCGGTGATTATGACGCACTGGTGGACCGGGTTGATGACGCACTGGCCGGTGTGGATATTACTCCATTAGCCCCTATGCCTGTCATAGATACATCTCTGACAGACTCTATTGCTATTGCTGAGAATATTGCCGCCGTCCAGCAAGCTGAAGAGGAGCATCTTGCTGCAGCAACTGCGGCGGCCGAGGCTCCACAGAAAACTGTCAAAGAACTGACAACTGGCTGGGAAGCTCTACTCTATTTTCGTACCGATATAGCACTGATGTGGGCATATATCCTTATTCTCATCACTTTGATTGCTGCTATCGCGTTTCCGCTTGTTGCTGTAATTTCCAACCCCAAAGCCCTCATAAGGTTACTGATAGTACTTGCAGGTTTTGCAGTGTTGGTGGTGGTTTCATACCTGTTGGCCAGCGATACAGCCATGGAAATCATTGGTTACGATGGAACAGGAAACACTGATCCGGGAACCTTGAAGATGGTCGATACAGTCTTGTTTGTGACCTATATGCTGTTTGGATTGGCTCTTGGATCAATTCTCTATGCCATTACTTCAAAGGCATTTAAATAAGAATCACTAGAAAAACAAAAACCGATGGCATCAAGAGAAACACCGGAAGTAAATGGAGGATCACTGGCTGATAT
>JAOZUK010000748.1 GCA_029938715.1 Bacteroidales bacterium
ACTCTGTCTGAACTCTGAAAGAGCCGGACAGAAGCAATCAACGGTACCCGTAGCATACATCGCACTTCCCGGCTCCACAATCCCTGCCCCCAGAGCTCCTACAGTCTGATCGTGACCACCAGCTACAATTTTAACACCACTTCCCAGGCCAAGTCCGGAGGCAATCTCATCAGGTATAATTCCCACTATTTCCCCGCTTTGTAGGGGCCTTGCCAGTTTCTTCTCCGACAAATCGATCTCCTCCAGAATCTCCATGCTCCATGCATGTCTTTGAATATCAAACAGCATGGTCCTGCCGGCCAGAGGCCAGCTGATAGCCGGTTCAATTCCCAGCTTAAGATGGATTAGTTCTTCAAAACAGTAAAATGCCTCACTATTGCGCCAAACCTCCGGACTATTCTCTTTGAGCCATATGAGTTTAAAAAGTGTAAACATCGGGGAGGCCGTGTGACCTGTAATTTGATAGAGTCTCTTCCTCCCGAACAGGTCACAAAAATTATTGACACTCTTTACTGCCCTGCTGTCAGAAGATACCATGGCACTTGCAAGCAG
The DNA here is from genome assembly GCA_029938715.1 of Bacteroidales bacterium. GTDB lineage: Bacteria > Bacteroidota > Bacteroidia > Bacteroidales. The sequence goes on from JAOZUK010000748.1 coordinate 553, forward strand.
CCCTCCATCTTTTCCAACAGGTGTAACGGCCTCCCCCTGGCTGGAAATGCCAATCGCCTTAACTGGTGAACCTTCTGAGTCCTTAACAGCTTCCCTGATCACCTGGAAACAGCTATCAACTACTTCACCGGAATCTAGTTCTGACCAACCTGGATGGGGGGTGTTCAGTAAATATTCCCTGAATGAAGATGAAAGCATGGTGCCATCCTGTTCAAAAATAACGGCCTTGCACCCGCTTGTTCCAATGTCCAGTCCCAGGTAACTCATCTGCTACTTAAATGAGATAAACGGGAAGTCCAGATAGTTTAAGAAAGCTTCCTCAAGCGCAGCTCTGACATGTCCGGTTGTAACACTCACATGATGCCTGTAGCCACCATATCCTATGGTTCTTAAATGGTCCTGGAGATTGTTGATCTGAACTACCCCGGCGCATCCGAAATATCCCTCAGGTATTACATCTGCAGTGATTTCCCCTTCACCCATATAGAATTCGAGTTCTCCATCTTTGGTAACAGCACTGGAATAGGTAATGTCATTGGGAGCTATCCTTCCCACATTACAGCCAAAACCACATCCAGCACCCAACTCCTTGGCAAACATCGGATGGTCGATGATCTGCCCTTTCGCGGTCATCAGTGACTGTGGTACCGGTCCACAGTGGAACAGAATACATTTATCCTCTTCCTCGCCCCAGTTGTTGTTCCAGTCCAGGCATGTGGCCGGCTTACCTGAAGCAAGGGAGAGGGCATGCATGGCAACAGCATTGCAAACATCCAGTTCGCAGGCAGCAGGGATACCCCTGTCATTCAGTTCACTCAAAATAACACATGGAGACACCTTGAGCTGCTTCT
>JAOZUK010000749.1 GCA_029938715.1 Bacteroidales bacterium
ATTCGGTTTATTTCAGAAGCGAAGGAGGAAATTTTGAGGCCTATAAACTCTCCATCTTCGGGACGGTTATCCCGACGGTAACCTATAATTTCAGGTTTTAATGAAAATGGAATCAGACAAATACATCAGCCTGATTACCTTGGGTAGCCTGTTTCTTCTTTTTAATCAGTGTGTTGAGCCATTTACACCCTCCCTGGATGAAGGTGATACCAGGATGCTTCTGGTGGTTGAAGGGGTGATTACAGATCAGCGCGGGCCTTTCAGTGTAAGGCTTACCAGTTCCGTTCCGGTCTACGATAAATGGAATGTTTTGCCCGATTACATGCCGGTTGAAGGGGCGGAGGTCCGGATCATCGATGACTCGGGCAATCTCTATATGCTTTTCGAGACCAAATCAGGTTGGTACGAAACCGAAGAGAAAGATCTGGAAGGTATCCCCGGGCATACTTATATCCTGACAATTAATACCACAGATGGAAAACAATACGAATCCTCCCCCGAACTGATGCGGGAAGTACCCCATATTGATTCGGTTTATCACCATGAGTTCAGGCGAACCTATTATGATGAAGAAACTTCTTATGAGGAAAACTGGCTTAATATTCTGGTTGATACCAGGGCTGCGGGAGATGAAATTGCTTATTTCAAATGGGAATTAACGGAGACCTGGGAGTTTGAAATGCCGACCTATATAGAGGTCGCCCATGGTACTGAAGATGATTCTCCCAACGCTACCATGGAAAATGTTGAAGTTGCAGACGAAAAAATACATTGCTGGGTTTCCGAGTCCTCCGATTTAATCCTGATTAAATCAACAGCGGATAACACTTTGAATAAGATCACGGGATTTATCCTGCAATCGACTGGTGGTCCTTCGGACGACAGATTGAATTTAAAATATAGCATCCTGGTGAAACAGTATGCGATGGGCAGGGAAATGTACGATTTCTTTAGAAAAATACGTGGATCCAATGAGGAAACCGGGGGCATTTATGAAAAGACCCCCACCCAGATCACCGGGAATATACAGTGCTGCAATGGAGATGAGCAAGCGCTGGGATACTTTATGGCATCGGCAGTAAAGACAAAAAGGTTCTTTATCTCCCCTGATGAACATGAGGTTGAAAATGGTACGGCATATGGAGATTGTGGCTGGACGACCTATCAAAATTCGAGAGATAGGCAAGTCTATTTTGTTTATGGAACCATTAATAATGGAAATACAGTTGTGAAGACTACCATTGAATATTGCACTGACTGCAGGGTCCGGGGTACTCATGTAAAACCTGATTATTGGGAATGAGGATGAAATTAGACAGAAATATCAGCCTGACTGTTATGGGAACACTGTTTCTTCTGTTTCAACAGTGTGTTGAGCCATTCAGGCCCTCTCTGGAAGATGA
>JAOZUK010000268.1 GCA_029938715.1 Bacteroidales bacterium
ATAATTTACATGCGACGACATGTTGACTTTTGAGACATATAGTCATAAATTTATATGTTCAAACACACCTGAAAGCAAGCATGCGATGCATAAGCTTACATAGATCGGAATGGATCAGATCATCCCAAAATCACTTCCGGATTTGTGTTTTTTACTGTTTCATTCTCACCAGCATCGTATCCTGCTCTCGCAAGATCCTGTTTGTTAAAGGAACAGTGAATGATCCGAATGGCAAAGCTGTGGCCAATGCAATTGTACGGGTCAGGACCGACAGCCTCCATGTTCTGTCCGATTCAGTGGGGAATTTTATGCTTGATATAATAAAGCCATCAAATGCAACTACAGTTACTGCCTGGAAAGAAGGATATTATATATCAGGAGCCGGATGGGGGCGCAACACGGAATTCCTCGAAATTGTACTGCACAAGCATCAAAGCGGCGACAATGAGGAATACCAATGGCTTGAAGCAAAAAAGCAGGACAGGAAATTTCTTGAAAATACTTCAACCGCATTGGGCCTGCATATGGCAAACAACACTCCTTTCAGGTCCGTCTTTCAATCTCTGAACAAAACTCTTGAAACGGGTTGTATTGATTGTCATGGAAAGGGGATGTACACAGAATGGGTCACTGGGGCCCACGCTCTGGGCAACAGGAACCTTCGCTTTATGTCCATGTATAACGGTACCGATATCCTGGGGAACAAGAGTGCAGGAACACGATACCAATACTCCCGGGATTACGGGTCGGCACCTCTCCCGGCACGACAAGACGGAACTTATTTTGGCCCGGGATACAAGTTGGATTTCCCTTATTCGGCGGGTAATTGCGGTGCCTGCCATCTGCCTGCTGCAGCAATAAACAGGCCCTATGACACCGATCCAAATGATATTAGTGGGATAAATAGCCAGGGAAGTCATTGTGATTTCTGCCACAAAATCAGCGATATCATCCTGGATCCATTCACCCAGATTCCCTTCAGTAATATGCCTGGAGTGCTGTCTTATACCTTTGTAAGACCTTATGATAAGAAACAGGTATTCTTTGGCCCATACGATGATGTGGATGTCGGTGAAGATATCTGCCTTCCGCTCATAAAAGAGAGTAAATACTGTGCGGGCTGCCACGATGCCGTGTTCTGGGGTGTACCCATCTATAAATCATATTCGGAGTGGTATCACAGTTCTTACCGCGAGGATGCAATAGACTGCCAGGATTGTCATATGGCTCCGGATGGTTTTACATCTAATTTTGCGAGGCGGAGAGGGGGGTTGGACAGGGATCCCGGGTCCATTGCAAGCCACAGATTTGAAGGAGCAATGGATCAAAACTTACTTCGAAATTCAGTCTCAATGACAGTAACACCCTGTATGACCGATTCAGGTTTGAGCCTGGCGGTGGCGGTGGATAATAACAAGACCGGACATCATGTCCCTACCGATTCTCCTTTGCGAAATGTTATCCTTATCGTGAAAGTGGAAGACAGTGCCTCAGGGGAACTGAGACTCCTCGATGGCCCGGAAATTCCGGAATGGGGTGGCCTTGGGGACCCGGAGAAAGGATATTATGCTGGATTGCCTGGAAAAATCTATGCCAAGGTACTGGAGGAACTATGGACCGGGCTCTTCCCCTCAGGGGCCTACTGGACGCCCACACGGATTAGGAGCGACAACCGCATCGCTGCGAATACATCCGACCAGTCTTTTTACCTGTTTGATCCCCCCCCCGGCGATACCATCATAATCCAGGTCAGACTTCTGTATCGCAGGGCTCCGAAAATACTTATGGATCAAAAAAAGTGGAATACACCCGATATCCTTATGAACGAGTATAAAACCAAACTTGTTTTGAAGAACAAAAAGCTGATTAAAGTAGAAAATCTTATCAGACCAAAACCATGAAAAGAAAAACCAGGTTGCTAGTAACGGTTAATGTCATTCTAATCATCCTGTCGGCAAGTCAGCTTATTTCACAACCGGCATATACAACCGGCATATGGGTGAAGACAGGGGGGCCTATCGGAGGACTGGGTTACGATGTCCGGCACAGCTTTACAAACCTTGATAAATGGTATGTGACCGATGCATGGGGAGGGATTTTTCTCAGTGAAGACAGGGGGCTGCACTGGCAGGGGATCAATGAAGGGATCACAACCAGGAAAGGCGCCGATGGTATACCTGTATTCTGTGTGGCAGTGGATCCTCACAACTCAGATCTTGTCTGGGTCGGAACAGAACTTACCGGGAAGATTTACAAATCGATCAATGGAGGAGAAACATGGACAGAGAAAAGTGTGGGCATTTCTGACACGCTTATGCCTCTAAGTTTCAGGGGAATTACCATTGATCCTGTCGATTCAGGCATCCTGTTTGCCATGGCTGAGATTGGCAGTCCGGCCTGGCATCCCAGCGGTGAAGCGGTCAACGGAATTGAGTTGGACCTTACCATGGGGATCGTTTATAAATCGACCGATGGCGGTGAGCATTGGAGAGAGGTCTGGCGCGGCAACAATCTTGCCCGCTACTGCCTGATCAATCCACAAAACACCCAGGAGATGTATGTTTCCACCGGGATTTTTGACAGGGAGTCGGCCAACACAGATGTTGGAGTAGGATTCGCAGGAGGTGTGGGTATCCTGAAATCGGAGGATGGAGGAGAATCCTGGAGGGTTCTGAACCAAAGCAACGGTTTAATGGACCTGTATGTGGGCAGCCTGTTTATGCATCCTCTACATCCGGATACCTTGCTGGCCGCGGCCAGTCAGAATAACTGGTCTGCTTATGGAGAGGACTTCACAGGGGGCATATATATGACTACAAACGGAGGAGAGCAGTGGCAGAAACTCAGCGATGAAGAAGAGCTTTTTACAGTGGTAGAGTATTGCATATGCGATCCGAATATTGCGTATGCAGTCAGCAACGTAGCCCTATACCGGAGCGAAGATGCAGGTTTTACATGGAATCGTTTCAACAGACCGAATGGCACCTGGGGCCCTCCTGGAGTGATTGCGGGCTTGCCCATTGATATGCTCTGTGATCCGGAAGATCCCCTACGGATCATGGTGAACAATTACCTGGGAGGGAATTACCTGAGCCTTGATGGGGGCCTTAGCTGGCAGATTGCCAGTGACGGATATACGGGTTCCCTGATCAAAGCTCTGACTGTGTCTAAAAGAGATCCTGCACTTGTTTATTCGGGAAGCAGGAGCGGGGTGTTTTATTCAAAGAATGGAGGGAAGAACTGGTTTGGTATGGCAAATCCGCCGGAAGGACTACCTGCAAAATTCAACGAAATCGCTACCATGGTCAGCAATCCATTTAATGATCAAAGCCTGCTTGCAGTGGCCATGGATTATCCGGGTGTCCTTTATTCATATGACGGAGGAGGGAGCTGGGAAGCTACAGAAATTCTTATAGGCTTTGAAAAAATGAAATTTTCTCCTGCCGACGGCAACATCCTTTATGCATTTGCCGGTAACCGAACCTTCATTACCATACCTGAAAATATCCCTCCTGACAATGAATTGGAGATACTGTTCGGATTGTATCGTTCCCCGGATGAAGGAATTCACTGGGATCAGATTGAAAGTGACCAGGTGAAAGGAAAATGCATAGCAACTTTTGGTTTGGACCCATTGGATTCGGACATCATCTATGTTTCCATGTGCAATGGAGCCATGTTGAAGAGCTATGACGGAGGGAATACATGGGAGGCCATCGGGAACGGATTACCGGTAATCCCTGCCCTTACCATAGAAGCGAGCAAAACGAACCCCCTCACTCTTTATGCCGGACTGGGATACAAGAATCCCATGATGGGTCAGGGCCTCTATAAGAGCGTGGATGGGGGAAATAGCTGGGCCAGACTCACTGCGGGTCTGGAACCTGAAGGTCTAATTCTGGACATTGCTTTAGATCCTGAAAATGATTCTGTGGTCTATATTGCTGATAATTACAATGGTGTATTTGTTACGGTTAATGGAGGAACTACATGGCAAAAACTGAATGAAGGAATTGACCACAGGGCAGCCAATGTATTGGCGATATCGGCAGACGGGAGTGTTTTATACCTCGGAACAGAAGGAGGTGGCGTATACCGGCTGGGCGAGGTGTCGGCTACTCCCACTCATATTTCTATAAACGAATATGGTAGCAATGATATATCAGTTTCTCCGGGCTTTCCCAATCCCTTTACAGAGACAACAACACTAAATTTCACAGTGCTGAACAGGGCCGATATCCAGATTTCTATCTGCAATAGTATGGGGCAATTAGTCAAAACCCTTGTTAACCAACCCTACAACCCGGGGCACTATTCGGTTCAATGGAACGGTACCAACAATTCTGGCAGCGTTGTACAGGATGGAATATATCTCATGAATATCAGAGCCGGGAATCAATCCCAATCTGTCAAGATCTCCCATATTAAGTAGCTCGAAGGTCCAGAGTCTCCTGCTCTGACTGAAGCTGAAATTTGGGGTTAGGTCAATTTCGCCCATATAAAAATAGTCCCATGTAAACGGGAAATAGCAATGACATTTAGCTAGGGAGCTGGGGCTGAACAGAAAAACGGTAAGGAAATATCATGCTATGAGCGAAGATGTGAAGTCTTTATTACATATGGTCTTGCATAAAGATCCAAAGTTAATGGACATCCGGAAGAAGATAACAAGGGTTTCAGTTGTATAGAGTTTTAATCCAGTTGAACAGCAACTGGAAGAATACTGGCCAAAACCAGACCTAATAGAATATGAACTTTATTATCCGGGTAGCTTTGATAATCTCATAAATTTTCAATACCATACTAAAAATGAAGAACAAATGTGCAATTAGTAACAATAGCTTATTATCTTAGGCTTTGTGTGCACAAAAAAAAAGGGTTCCAAAGAACGAATCTCTGAAACCCTTGTAAACATTGGTGGAGCATATCGGAATCGAACCGATGACCTCTTGACTGCCAG